>NZ_JBJIAK010000006.1:0-192018 GCF_045310915.1 Mycobacterium sp. SMC-17
TCACCCGACCCACCCGGGTCGCAGTTCAACGTAACCGTCACAACATCACGAAATAACTGCAACTACGAACTTAAGGAACCCCCGATGAGCACCACAACCCGCGTCGCGATCGTCACCGGCGCATCCCAGGGCATCGGCGAAGCCCTGGTGGCCGGCTACCGCAAGCTGGGCTACGCCGTCGTCGCCAACTCCCGCACCATCGCCGAGAGCGACGATCCCATGGTTCTCACCGTCGCCGGTGACGTCGCCCAGCCGGGCGTCGGCCAGCGGTTGGTCGATGCCGCGGTCGAGCACTTCGGGCGCGTCGACACCGTCGTCAACAACGCCGGCATCTTCATCGCCAAGCCCTTCACCGAGTACACCGACGCGGACTACGACGCCATCACCGGCGTGAATTCCCGCGGCTTCTTCGAACTGACCCGCGCCGCCATCAGGACCATGGAGGCCCAGGGCGACGGCGGGCACGTCGTCACCATCTCGACCAGCCTGGTGGATCAGGCCAACTCGCAGGTGCCCTCGGCGCTGGCGTCACTGACCAAGGGTGGCCTGAACGCCGCGACCAGGGCGCTGGCCGTCGAATACGGCACCCGCGGAATCCGGGCCAATGCCGTCGCCCTGGGCATCATCCGCACTCCGATGCACGCGCCGGAGACGCACGAGTTCCTCTCGGCGCTGCACCCGGTCGGCCACATGGGTGACATCTCCGACGTCGTCGACGGCGTCCTGTACCTGGAGAACGCCAAGTTCGTCACCGGCGAGATCCTGCACGTGGATGGTGGTCAGAGTGCCGGGCACTGACGTGGTCCGCGAGGTCCTGGACCGGTGGCAGGCGGGCATCGCCGCCCACCGGCCGGACCAGGTCGCGGCGGTCTTCACCGACGACGCGATATTCCAGGGGCTACGGCCCTACACCGTGGGGCGCCAGGGCGTCTTCGACTACTACGAATCTCAGCCGGTCGGCCTGACGGTCGACTACCGCATCAACGAGATCCGGGAGCCCGCGGCCGGCGTCGTCCTGGCCTACACCCGGGCCGACTTCACCCGCCCCGACGGCGCGGTGATCAGCCTGAACCTGAGTGTCCTTGTCACACAAGGAGACAATGGCTGGCAGATCGCGCACTATCAGGTCTCGCCCGTCGGCTGACGGTCGAAATCAGAACTGCGGAAACGGCTCCCCGACGCGGTAGGCCTCGATGACATCCAGGTTCGCCATCAACTGCTCGACCGTGAAGCTGTAGATCTCGCCGTCCTCTTCGGTACCGACGAGGATGAGCTGCGGCTGGTCCGGATCGGAGACCCAGATCCGCGTCACCAACTCACGCGGATCGTCCTCGGTGCTTTCGAAGCCCGACGGCGGATAGTACCAGATGAGGTACTCGTCGTTGGAGTAGTCCGAATCGAATACCCAACCGCGCGGCAGGATTTCGCCCGCGATCCGCCCGACGGCCTCGACTTCGGCATGCACCTCGTCGGGCAGCCAGTTGGCGTTGCGGGTGGTCTGCCGCTTCTTGCGACGGGCCTTCTTGGCCGCTGTCTGCTTGGACATGCTCCAGCCCCCTAGCTCAGCGCCTGGTCCAGGTCGGCGATCAGATCCTCGGTGCCCTCGAGGCCGACGGAAATCCGCACCACGCCGTCGCCCAGCCCGATCGCGGCCCGGCCCTCCGGCCCCATCGCGCGGTGCGTGGTGGTGGCCGGGTGGGTGATCAGTGTCTTGGAATCGCCGAGGTTGTTGGAGATGTCGATGACCTGCAGCTTGTCGAGCACCTCGAACGCCCGGTCCTTGCCGCCGTCGAGCTCGAAGGTGACGACGGTGCCGCCGCCGCGCATCTGCCGCTTGGCCAGGTCGTGCTGCGGATGTGACTGCAGGAACGGGTATTTCACCCAGTTCACGCCGCGCACACCTTCCAGGAACTCGGCCACCCGCTGCGCGGACCGGTTCGAGTAGTCGACCCGAATGGCCAGCGTCTCAAGGCCTTTCAGCATCGTCCAGGCATTGAACGCGCTGATCGCCGGGCCCGTGTGCCGCATCAGCTGCTGCACCGGCCCGGAGATGTACTCCTTGTCGCCGAGGATCGCACCACCGAGCACCCGGCCCTGGCCGTCGATGTGCTTGGTACCCGAGTACACGACGACATCGGCGCCCAGCTCCATCCCCTGCTGCAGCAGTGGTGTCGCGAAGACGTTGTCCAGCACCACCTTTGCCCCGGCGGCGTGCGCCAGCTCCGAAACCGCGGCGATGTCGACCAGCGACTGCATCGGGTTGGACGGCGTCTCGAAGAACACCGCGGTGGTCGGCACCGACAGTGCCTCCTCCCACTGCGACAGGTCGTCGCCGTCGACGAAGACGGTCTCGACGCCCCAGCGCGGGAGAATCTCGTTGCACACCACGAAGCAGGAACCGAACAGGCTGCGCGCCGCGACCAGCCGGTCGCCGGCGGCGAGCAGCGCGCCCAGCGCGGTGAACACCGCCGCCATGCCGGTTGCCGTCGCGAAAGCGGCCGGTGCCCCTTCGATGAGCCGCAGCCGTTCCTCGAACATCTGGATGGTCGGGTTGCCGTAGCGCGAGTACACGTAGCGGTCGATCTCACCGGTGAACGCCTGCTCCGCGGCAGCCGCCGACTCGTAGACGTACCCCGAGGTCAGGAACATCGCCTCGGCGGTCTCCTCGAACTCGGACCGCAGCAGGCCGCCGCGGACACCGATGGTCGCCTGGCTCACGCCGTCGGGCAGCGGCGCCGGGACCCGGACCGAGGGGACGCCGTCGGCGTTCAGGCCCCTCATGACTGCACCCACGGCAGTCCGATGGCGCGCCAGCCGCTGCCACCGCGATGCCCCTGCTCGTCCAGGTGGCCCTCGAAACCGTCGAGCACGTTGTACGACGGGCCGATGCCCGCCGCCGTCGCCGCCTCGGCGGCACCGATCGAACGATTACCCGAGCGGCAAAGGAACACCACCGGCCGCTCGCCGGGCGTCACACCCGCGGCCAGCAGGTCGTCGACGAAACCGGTGTTGCGTTTGCCGTCATTCGACACCCACTCGATGTACACAACGTCACGTCCGAGGCTGGAGATGTCGGGCACGCCCACCCAGCGCCATTCGGCGTCGGTCCGGCAGTCGACAAGCACCGCCTCGGGGTTCTCGCTCAGCAGTTCCCAGGCCTGCTGCGGCGTGATATCTCCCGCGTAGCTCACGGATGCGAGTCTGTCACAAACTAGCTCGGGACCGGCGAGCACACCTTCCACGCGCCGTCCTCGTTCACCAGCACCACCGGCGCCGTGGGCTTCTGGTCCGGCGTCTTGTCGAAGTGGTACATCAACACGGCCGTGGCCTTCTGGCCGTCGAACTTGATGTCGCGCACCTCGTCGACGTAGCGCTGCCCGTTCTTGGCGGCCGAATCCTCTTGCTTGGCAAGCAAATCCGCCTCGGTACCGGCCTGGGCCTTGCAGGTGTACGTCTGGAAGCGCGCGTAGTCCTTGCGCTGCAGCCCGTCGTTCTGGCCGACGACCGCGGTGCGCACCAGCTGCTCCGGCGTCGGATCGTTCCGGCCGAACACCCCGATCGCGTTCAGGACGGCGATTATGACCACGAGGACCACAATCAGCGCCAGCGCGGCCAGGAACGGGCCCAGCGTCTGCCGCGGGTGCGATTCCGATTCGGTCATGGTCACGTCCCCGTCTGGTTGATCGCCGAGTGGTTGAGCACAGCGGCCACCTGATGCGCGCGGTCGCGCGCCCGCACGACGTCCGGCGCCGTCGCCAATGCCACGCACACCTCACCGGAGAGCCGCACGTCGCTCTCGGCGATGGCCAGCGCATCCGGCAGTGCGCGCACGAGCGCGGCCCTGTCGGCCGACGGGCGGCTCACCTCACCGGCGGCCGGCGAGATCATGATGGTGTCGACGGGCAGTCCGAGGATCGCCCGCGCGTGCAGGTCGAACTGCGACAGCCGCTGCGAACGCGTCGTGACGAAGCCCGCGCCCGTCAGCATCGGATGGACCGTCGCGAAATAGACCTCCTCGGCCCCGGACTCCGGGTCGGCACCGAGCAGCAGGTCCACCGTGAACAGCCCCGTGCCGCCCAGCTTGCCCGCGATCCGGGCGGCGATCGAGCGCGCCGCGTCCAGCGCCGGCTCCGACAACAGCTGCGGCTGCCACAACTCCAGCGGACCGCCCGTCTCGTGGCGGTGACCGATCGGCTCACAGAACTGCACCACCGGACCCGCCTGACCCTGGGTCCGCACCGTCAGCATGGTGAACTCCGCCGTCACGTCGACGGCCGTCTCGGCCATCACGCGCTCGCCGCCCGCGGCCACCGCACGGTGCCACGCCACGTCGACGTCCTCGAGACGCGACAGCACCGAACGCCCCGCGCCCTCGTTCGCGGCATGCGTCACCGGCGTGATGGTGAGCGGCAGCCCGGCGTGCTCGGCCACCGCGGTGAGTTCGTCGACCGATCCGGCGAACCAGAACGGCGCCGTCGGCAGCCCCAGCTCGTTGGCCGCCAGGGTGCGCAACGCCTCGCGGTCGGACGCGAGCCGCAAGGCACCCGGCGTCGGGAACACCGCGACTTCCTCGAGCCCGGCCAGCGCCTGCACGACGTCGGCGCCGAGATCCGCCGCCGGGGACTGCACGACCACCACCTGTGGGGTGTGCCGGTCGATCAGGGTCCGCAACGCCGCCGCTCCGGTCGGCGCGGGCACCGCGGTCGCCCGCGTCCCCAGCCGCTGGAACGACAGCACCAGTTCACTGCTCAGCTCACCGGCACCGAGCACCAGAACCGTTGTCCGGTCTACCAAGTCACCAACCTCCCCCGTCGCTCCGCTCGCCCCGCCGGCCAATCTCCCGTCAACCCAACCTGATGTCGACGTAGCACCAGCGCCAGCTCTCCCCCGGCTCGACCGAGCGCATCACGGGGTGGCCCGTGCGACGGTAGTGCTCGTTGGCGTGTTGGTGCGGACTGGAATCACAACAGCTGACCTGTCCGCAGGTCAGACACATCCGAAGGTGCGCCCACGTATCCTCCCCAAGTGCCGCACAGTCACCACAGCGGCCGGGCGTCTGCGGCTCCGGTTCTGCTTGGCCGACGGCGTCGGCGAGGTGCGTGCAGGTAGTCGGGGAATTTTCTTCACGCGGACGCGTTGCCCGTGACTGCATCCATTTCCCCAGCATGTTGAACAAGGATAGGGCCCGGCTGACCGAGGAGGTTTGAGGACATGGGTGCCCCACTGCTGGCAGTGCTGGTGGCCTCGGTGTTGTTGGCCGCGCTGGCCCGCCGTTACGACGTCTCCGCGCCACTGGGACTCGTCGTCGCCGGACTGGCCGTCGGGCTGATCCCCGGCGTGCCGGCCATCGAGATGCAGCCGCAGTTGGTGATGTTCGTCGTGCTGCCGCCACTGCTGTGGTCGGCCGGGCTGGAGAGCAGCTACCTGGCCCTGCGCAAGAACGTGCGTCCCATCGGGCTGCTCGCGGTCGGGCTGCCACTGGCCACCACCCTGGTCGTGGGGTTCGTCGCGTTTCACACCGTCCCGGAGCTGACGGTCGCCGCGGCGCTCACGCTGGGCGCCATCGTCGCGCCGCCCGACGCGGTCTCGGCCGCGGCCATCGGCCGGCGCCTCGGACTGCCCCGCCAGATCATGACGCTGCTCGGCGGCGAGAGCCTGCTCAACGACGCCACGGCGCTGACCGCGTACAAGGTCGCGCTGGCCGCCGCCGTCGGCGCGGCAGCGACCTGGCAGGGCGCGCTGGGCACGTTCGCGCTCGCCGCGCTGGGCGGTGTCGTGATCGGCGGGCTGATCGGGTGGCTCATCGAATTCATCCGGACCTGGCTGGACGACCCCCTCGTGGAGAGCGCCATCGGGCTCGTCGCACCGTATTTCGTCTACTGGCTCGCCGAAGAGGCACACGGCTCCGGGGTGATCGCGGTGGTGGTCGCCGCGCTGCTGCTGGGACAGCGCGCGACACGGGCGTCGTACGCCACCCGGCTGCAGGACGACGCGGTATGGAAGTCGATCCAGCTGGTACTGGAATCCTTCGCGTTCCTGATGATCGGACTGCAGCTGCCGACCGTCATCGACGAGCTGACCGGCATCCGCGCCGTCACCCTCGCCGTGGCGTCGGCCGCGGTGCTGGCGACGGTGATCGCGGTCCGCATCGTCTGGGTGTACGTCATGGCCTACACGCCACGGATGCTGTTCCGCGGGGTCCGGGACCGAGAACCCGCCCCGACCCCGTCGCAGGTCTTCATCGTGGCGTGGGCAGGCATGCGCGGTGTCGTGTCACTGGCCGCGGCGTTCGGTGTGCCTCTCGTGACACTGAGCGGCGACCCGTTCCCCGGCCGGCCGCAGCTGGTGTTCCTGACGTTCGTCGTGGTGATCGGCACGCTGCTGTTGCACGGCCTGACGTTGCCATGGCTGATTCGCACGCTCGACGTGCGCAGTGAGGCCGAGGCCCATCAGGATGCCCTGGAGCAGGCCGCGGCCTCGAGTCGCGCGGCGCAGGCGGCGGCCGACCGGCTCGACGAATTGCTGGCTCGCAGCAGCGATTCCAGCGCCCAACAGCACGTCGGCGAGGTATTGCAGAGCTGGAACGACCGGCGCCGCAACGCGGTGTGGGAACGACTCGGGCGCAGTGACGACGACATCGGCGAAAGCCCGGCGTCGGCCATGCGGCGGCTGCGGCTCGAGATGCTGGCGGCCGAGCGCGAGACCTACATCGCCGAACGCGACGCCGGGAACATCGACGACGAGGTGCTGCGGTCGGTGCTCCACGGGCTGGACCTGGAAGAAGCGGCGCTCAACCGGGAGTAGGGCTCGGCTCCCGCGCCGAGAGTGCGGGAAATGGCCTACATCTCGGCGAATTCACGGCCATATCGCACACTGTCGAGGCGACCCTGCGCCCTGAGTTCAGGGTCACCGAGGTCGAGCCGCCGATTCAAGTTGAGCCTGTAGTGAGGGCGCAACCTACTCGCACAAATACGCCCTAGGTACAGGATCAACGGGCCACCGTGCACTTTCGACGCAACCAGCCCTTGACGCCGCCGCGACGCCGACCTAACCTACAACCAAATGGTTGTAAATGCTTCCCCTGAGGCCTTCACCGATGCGGAGATCGACCGGATCTTCCACGCATTGGCGGACGCCACCCGCCGCGACATCGTCGCCCGCACGATGCGCAGCGACCAGTCGGTGAGCGCGCTCGCCCGCGGCTACGACATGAGCTTCGCGGCGGTGCAGAAACACGTCGCGGTACTGGCCGGTGCCGCGTTGGTGCATAAAGAGCGCCGCGGCCGGGAACAACTCGTGCGTGCGGTGCCCGAAACCCTGCACCGAGCGGGCGTGCTCCTGGAGCGGTACGCGGCGCTCTGGCACGACCGTGCCGCGAGCATCGAGGCGATCCTCGCCGAAGACGGTTACCCACCACACGAAAAATCAAGCAGCACAAAACGAAAGGACCACCGATGACGGTGATCAGCAGCGCCGCCGACCCGCAAGCCCTCACCATGACCTTCGTGGCCGAGTTCGCCGCGCCGCCGGCCCGGGTCTGGCAGGTGTGGGAAGACCCGCGGCAGCTGGAACGCTGGTGGGGTCCGCCGACGTGGCCGGCCACGTTCACCCGGCATGAACTCACCCCGAGCGGGCAGTCGCGCTATCACATGACCGGACCCGAGGGCGAGAAGGCGCCGGGCTGGTGGACCACGCTCGAGGTCGACGCACCGTCGCGGCTTCTCATCGAGGACGGCTTTTCGCAGCCCGACGGCGAGCCCGACCCCGAGATGCCCACCATGCGCCTCGAGGTGTCGTTCGACGCGATCGACACCGGCACGCGGATGACGATCGTCACCCGGTTCACCGACCTCGAACAACTCGAGAAGGTGACCGCGATGGGCATGGTCGAGGGCATGACCGGCGCCCTGGGTCAGATCGACGCACTGCTGGCCGCCTGAACGAAAGCGACTGAAAGACAAGGAGAACGACGTGCCGACCGCCATCCAGCCATGTCTGTGGTTCAACGACCAGGCCCGCGAGGCCATGAACTACTACGTCGAGGTGTTTCCGAACTCCCGGATCGTCTCGGTGGAGGAGTACCCGGACGAGGCCCTCGACGAACATTTCAAAGGCATGGCCGGCAAGGTGCTCAACGGCCGATTCAATTTGAACGGTGTCGATTTCGTCTGCCTCGACGGCGGGCCGATGTTCACCTTCAACGAATCCATCTCATTCGTCGTCGAATGCGCCGACCAGGACGAGATCGACCATTACTGGTCCAAACTCTCGCACGTACCCGAATCGGAACAATGCGGTTGGTGCAAGGACCGATTCGGGGTCAGCTGGCAGATCATCCCGGCCAAGATGGATCAGCTACTGGGCCGGCCCGAACAGATCCAGACGATGATGCGGCAGAAGAAGATCGTCATCGCCGAGTTGGAGAACGCCTGACCGAGCCCGGCCGCGAAATCGCGCTATCGTGGAAAGTGCCCTTCGACACAGACTGTGAACGAGAATCAAAGCGGGACAATACCTCTACAGTAGAAGGCGAGGATTCGCTATGAACGCGGCGGGCAAACCCGAAGCCCTCGGCGAGGTGTACGAGCAGGCGGGTGCGATCGCCACGGCGACGCACGACGCCGACGGCCGGTTGCAGTGGACGGTGCAGTCTCACGACGGATCCAGCGCCGACACAAAGGCTTTGGCGAGCACGACGAGCTGGACGCCGGTGAATCCGGAGACGGTGCTGTGACGCTCTACGGACCGGACACGTCGAACAACAACTTCCGCTCGGCGGCCGATGCCATCGCCTTCGTCTCCCAGCTACCCGGCCAGGGTTTCTCCTGGATCGAGCAGAAGGTGTCCGAAGGCAGTTACTACCGGGATCCGTACTGGCCGGTGATCGCACAGTGGTGCCGGGACAACCACTTTCCGCACATCGGCTATCACTACGTCACCACCAACAGCCCGGCGGCGCAGGCCCAGACGTGGCTCAGCAATAACGGTGGCCAGTATGCGATGCTCGACTTCGAGGCGAATTCCGGTGACATCCACAACTTCTGGGCCGTGGTCAATGCCTTCAATGCCGTCGGGGTGACGATCTCGCTGTCGTACATCCCGCATTGGTACTGGCAACAGATCGGCTCGCCCGACATCTCTCAGGTACCGGGCCTCATCGCATCGAACTACGTCAACGGCACCGGCTACGCGTCAAATCTCTATCCCGGCAATGACAATCAGCGTTACTGGTTCCCCTACGGCGGAGCCACGCCGCAGATCCTGCAATTCACCGACGCCGCGCTGATCGGGAATCTCTCGTTGGACTGCAACGCATTCCAGGGCACGCTCGATCAACTCATCTCACTGCTGCAGGGAGGCACCGTGACTCAACCCGACCCCACCACCGCGGCTCTCAACCAGATCCTGGCCATCGTGCAGGACATTCAAACCCAGCTCCGCGGCCCGAACCTCAACGGCTGGCCGCAGCTCGGCCACAACGCCGCCGGCCAGAACCTGACGGTGGTGGACGCGCTGGCCGCACTCCGGGCAGACGTCGACGCCCTCAAGGCCTCGTCTGCCGTGTGATCACGGCGCCTCCGGTGCCGGCTCGGCCCGGAACGTCCGCATCGCACCGGTGAGCGCCAAGAAAACCCGGTGCGCCGCCTCGAGGTCCGCATCGGGCAGGTCCGCCAGGGCCTGCGTGTTGAGGTGCGCCAACGGGCTGAAGAATTCGCGGCCGGTGGCGAGGCCCTTGTCGTCGTTCCGGAGGATGACCTTGCGCCGGTCGGCCGGATCGGCTTCGCGGCGCAGATGCCCGGAAGCGATCATCCGCTCCACCAGGTAGGTGATGGCCGCACCCGACGTGCCCATCAGCTTGCGTAGCTCACCGGCAGTCAGCGGTGTCCCCGCGGATTCGGCGACCATGATGTGCAGCAGCGCCCGGAAGTCGTTGGCGCCCAGTTCGTTCTGCACCGCGAAAGCCCGGCCGATCTGGTCGGATTCAGCCGTCAACGCCCGCACGTCGGCGGCGATCTGCGCCTCCAGGTCGGCGCGGTCGGACGGCTTCGGCACGCGGAGAGCATAGCGCCCGTCGAATTTCATTTGATTAATAGTTAAGTATTTGAAATATTTTGGGGGTGTCCACCCGAATCGCATGGGCGTCGGCCCTGATCGTCCTGTTGCTCTCCGGCGTTGCCATGGCATTGCTCGGCGCCGGGGATTCGTCGTCGCAATCGCCGGTGGCGGTGCCCGCCGGTGCCGAGTCCGCCCGCGCCGACGCCCTGCGCGCGCAGTTCCCGGGCGGCGATACCGCGCCGGCGATCATCGTCGTCACCCGCAGCGACGACGCGCCCCTGACGCCGGCCGATATCGCCGCGGCCGGGGCGGACGCGCGGGTATCCGAGGACGGCAAGGCCGCGGTGCGGGTGGCGCCGCTGGCGGGCGACCTGTCCGGCTTCGCACTCCGCGACAAGGTGCAGGAGCTGCGGTCGCAGGTGTCGGCTTCGCTGCCCGACGGCCTACGCGCTCAGGTCACGGGCGGGCCCGCATTCGGCGCCGATATCGCGAATTCCTTTGCCGGCGCAAACTTCACGCTGCTCGCGGTGACCGCAACCGTCGTGGCACTACTGCTCATCGTGACGTACCGCTCCCCCATCCTCTGGCTGATCCCCCTGTTGGTGATCGGCTTCGCCGACCAGGTGGGCGCGGTCGTCGGCACCGCGGTGGCCGCGGCGACGGGCCTGAACCCGGACGGTTCGACGGCGGGCATCACCAGCGTGCTGGTGTTCGGCGCGGGCACCAACTATGCGCTGCTGCTCATTTCGCGCTACCGGGAGGAACTGTCCCGGCGCAGCGACCATCGCGACGCCCTGCGAGCAGCGTGGCGCGCGGCGGCCCCGGCGATCATCGCCAGCAACGCCACCGTGGTCCTGGCGCTGCTGACACTGCTGCTGGCCTCGGCGCCGAGCAACCGCAGCCTCGGGGTGCAGGCGGCGTCGGGCCTGGTGGTCGCGGCGGTGTTCGTCCTGCTGGTGCTGCCGCCGCTGCTCGGGCTGTTCGGCCGCCGGCTGTTCTGGCCCTTCATCCCCGAAACCGGGTCGCACGCCGCCCCACTCACCGACAGCGGCCTCTGGCACCGCATCGCGGCAGGCGTGTCCCGCCGGCCGGGCCGCGTCGCCACCGTGGCGCTGGCGGGCTTGGCCGCGCTGTGCGTCGGGCTGGTGAATCTGCCCATCGGGTTGTCCCAGACCCAGCAGTTCCGGGTGCAGGCCGAGTCCGTAGCCGGCTATGACACCCTGGCCGCGCACTTCCCCAGCGGCCTGACGAATCCCACGACCGTCATCGCAGCGGACCCCGCGGTCGCCGACGTCATCACCCACTCCCCTGGCGTGGTGTCGGCGACGCCGGCCGGGCGCTCGGCGTCGGGCCTGACGCAGTGGTCGGTGGTGCTGGCTGCCGCGCCTGCTTCCCCGGAGGCATTCAAAACGATTGACGCCCTTCGCGACTCGGTGCACCAGATCGATGCGCAAGCAGTCGTCGGCGGCCCCGACGCACAGGCCCGCGATGCCGCGGCGGCAGCGCAACACGACCGGAAGATCGTCATCCCGGCGATCCTGCTGGTCGTCCTGGCCGTCCTCTACGTGCTGCTGCGCTCGGCGCTGGCACCGCTGCTGCTGGTGGCGGTGACGGTGCTGAGCGCGCTGGCGGCGCTCGGAGTCGGCGGCTGGGCCAGCGTGCACCTGTTCGGTTTTTCCGCGCTGGACAACGGAACTCCGCTGTTCGCGTTTCTGTTCCTCGTCGCGCTCGGCGTCGACTACACGATCTTCCTGGTGACCAGAGCGCGCGAAGAGACACCGGAATTCGGCAACCGCGAGGGCATCGTGCGCGCGGTCTCGGCGACGGGCGCGGTGATCACCAGCGCCGGCATCGTGCTGGCCGCGGTGTTCTGCGTGCTCGGCGTGCTGCCGCTGATCGTGCTGACGCAGCTGGGCATCATCGTCGGCCTCGGCATCCTGCTGGACACCTTCGTGGTGCGCACCGTCATCATCCCGGCGCTGTTCACCCTCATCGGGCCCCGCATCTGGTGGCCCGCACTGCGCGCCGAGCCTTAAGGCTGGCCGGGCAGCAGGCTCACCATCAGGCCGTTGGCCTCGGCCAGCAGGTTGCCCTCGGGATCGAACAGCTCGGCGGCGACGAAGGTCTTACGGCCGTCGACCTCGGTGACGTGGGCCTTGGCGGTCAGCACCGTGTCGATCGGGGTGACCTTGCGGTAGTCGACGTGCAGATACGCGGTGCGGCTCATGGGCCGGTTGACGGCGTGGATCAGCATCCCGAAGGCCTGGTCGAACAGCAGCGGCAGCACCCCGCCGTGCACGGCGTAGTTGCCGCCCACGTGGTACCGGCTGAACTCGACCTCCATCTCGACGCCCTCGGGCGAGAACTTCGTGACGGTCCACGGCGGCATCAGCAGACTGCCGGCACCCGGCAGCGACGGCACCCGGATGGCCGGGCCGACGCCTTCGGCGGCCTGGAACGGCCCGAGCAACTTCACAAGTTCCTCGACGCGGTCGGCGGCGTCATCCCAGGTGTCGCTGTCCGGGTTGGCCGAGACCGCCAGGTCCTGCAGCCGCCTCATGCCCTCGAGGAAGCGGCCGAACCCCGGGCCGGGGTCGGCAACCTCGAATCGTGGGAACCCGCCGTGCTGGTCGATGAAACCTTCGGTTTTCCCCGTCGCTTCGCTCGCCCCGTGGGTCACCCGAGGATGTCCCGGCGCACGATCGTCTGGTCCCGGCCGGGACCGACGCCGATGCACGACACGTGTGCTCCGGACAGTTCCTCCAGGCGCAGCACGTAGTCCTGCGCCTTGGCCGGCAGATCCGAGAACTCGCGGGCTCCGGAGATGTCCTCCCACCAGCCCGGCAGTTCTTCGTAGATCGGCTCGGCGCGGGCGATGTCGGCCTGCGTCATCGGCATCTCGTCGGTGCGCTTGCCGTCGACGGTGTAGCCGACGCAGATCGGCACCGTCTCCAGGCTCGACAGCACGTCGAGCTTGGTCAGGAAGTAGTCGGTGATGCCGTTGACGCGGGTCGCGTACCGGGCGATGACGGCGTCGAACCAGCCGCAGCGCCGGGCGCGGCCCGTGGTCACGCCGACCTCGCCGCCCGTTTTGGACAGGTAGGCGCCGTACTCGTCGAACAGCTCCGTCGGGAATGGGCCCGAGCCAACCCGGGTCGTGTAGGCCTTGAGGATGCCCAGCACGGTCGTGATCCGGGTGGGGCCGATGCCCGAGCCGACGGCCGCACCGCCCGCCGTCGGGTTGGACGACGTCACGAACGGGTAGGTGCCGTGGTCGACGTCGAGCAGGGTGCCCTGCGAGCCCTCCAGCAGGACCGTCTCGCCGCGCTCCAGGGCCTGGTTCAGCAGCAGCCGGGCGTCGGCGATGCGGTGCTTGAAGCCCTCGGCCTGCTGCAGCAGGCTCTCGACGACCTCGGCCGGGTCGAGCGCCTTGCGGTTGTAGATCTTGACCAGCACCTGGTTCTTGAACTCCAGCGCGGCCTCGACCTTGTTGGCCAGCTGCTCCTCGTCGAGGACGTCGGCGACCCGGATGCCGATGCGCGCGATCTTGTCCTGGTAGCACGGACCGATGCCGCGACCGGTGGTGCCGATCTTCTTGCTGCCCGCGTACCGCTCGGTGACCTTGTCGATGGCCACGTGGTACGGCATGAGCAGGTGCGCGTCAGCCGAGATCATGAGTTTCGAGGTGTCCACACCGCGGTCCTCGAGCCCGGAGAGCTCACTGAGCAGCACGCCCGGGTCGACCACCACACCGTTGCCGATGACGTTGGTGACCCCGGGTGTCAGGATGCCCGAGGGGATGAGGTGAAGAGCGAAGTTCTCCCCCGTGGGCAGTACCACCGTGTGCCCGGCGTTGTTGCCGCCTTGGTAGCGAACCACCCATTGCACACGTCCACCGAGTAGATCGGTGGCCTTACCTTTGCCCTCGTCACCCCATTGGGCCCCGATGAGCACGATTGCCGGCATCGTTTTGCCTCCCGCATTACCTGCCTGAATACAGTGGCAGCCGGTGAGCAACCTTATCCCAGCAGGACGAGAGGAATGGCCTTGACCGCCAGAGAGGTCTCCGGGGATGTCGTGGCGCTGGTCTTCGGCGACCGCCGGACACCCCGCGCACTGGCGGATCTGACGGCTCTCCAGGTGCCCCCGGACGGCGCTCCGACGATCCCCGACGGCACGGTCCGGATCATCGTCGTCGGCGATCACACCGACCTGTCGGCCACCCTGGCCCGGCTGCTCCGCGACGACCGGCTCGACGTCGAGGTCGGCTTCGTCCCACCCCTGACCCGCGGCGGGCTGGGTGCCGCACGGCGCGCCAGAGATGGTGTCGCCCAACGTGTTCCACTGATCCGCGACGAGACCGGCGCGGTGATCGTCCGGTCCGCGCGCTGGTTGCCGTCGGGCGGCGACGCCATCACCGGAGAGGCCGTCGTCGACGACACGGTGCTGTTCGACGGACAGTCGGCGGGTGTCGTGATCGAGCCTTTGGCCGGCATGCCGGGGCTGCGTGCGCGGGCCCTCGGGGCCGGACGTTCGGGACCCGGACGGGGCTGGGTCGCCGGCCGCGCCGCGCAGCTCGGCAGCACCGGAGTTTTGGTTGAGCGCGACGGCGTGGCGGCCGCCCGTCCGGCGCGCCGGTCGGCGTTTTACCGCCATATCCAGGGTTGGCTGCGGGTCGGCTAGTTTGCAGTCATGACCATGCCTGTCCGGCGCGCCGTCCGTCCCAGCCCCGTCTTCTGGGCCATCGTGGCCCTGACCGTCGCCGGCGGCGCCCTGGCCTGGTTCTGCGGCGCCGAGGTGCGGCCGCTGGCCTACGCCGGCGTCTTCGTGTTCGTCATCGCGGGCTGGACCGTCTCGCTGTGCCTGCACGAATTCGGCCACGCCTACACCGCCTGGCGGTTCGGTGACCGCGACGTCGAGCTGCGTGGCTATCTGACGCTGAACCCCGCGAAGTACGCCAGCCCGCTGCTGTCGCTGGGCCTGCCGGCGCTGTTCATCGCCCTCGGCGGCATCGGCCTGCCCGGCGGCGCGGTGTACGTGCGCACCGAGTACATGACGCCGCGGCAGCGCACCCTGGTCAGCCTGGCCGGACCGTTCGCCAACCTGGTGCTCGCCGTCATCCTGCTGGTCGCGACGGCGGTGCTGTTCGACAACGACCATCCGGTGTTCTGGGCGGGGCTGGCCTTCCTGGGATTCCTGCAGGTGACGGCGCTGTTCCTCAACATGCTGCCCATCCCCGGCCTGGACGGCTACGGCGCGCTGGAACCGCACCTGAGCGCCGACACGCAACGCGCGTTGCTCCCCGCTCGGCAGTGGGGCTTCCTGATCCTGATGCTGCTGCTGATCGTCCCCGAGCTCAACCGGCTGTTCTTCAACGTCGTGTACTCCGCCGTCAGCCTCACCGGCGTGCCGCCGCGCCTGGCGATGATCGGCAGCGCCCTGACTCGCTTCTGGTCCGCCTGGTAGCAGGGATTTGTGCACGATTTTCCGCGCTGACCGCGGAAAATCGTGCACAAATCCCAGGGCGCCTTGCGACATATGCAGAGTTCTGCATATATTGCTGGCATGGGTGCCGGACACGACCACAGCCATGGCTCGAACGCACGCGCCAGCCGCATGATCATCGCCGCAGCCGTACTCAGCGTCTTCTTCGTCATCGAGCTGACCACCGCGCTGCTGATCAACTCGATCGCGCTGCTGGCCGACGCCGGCCACATGCTGACCGACCTGGTCGCGATGTTCATGGGCCTGGGCGCCGTCCTCCTCGCCCGCCGCGGGTCGACGTCCGCCGCCCGCACCTACGGCTGGCACCGCGCCGAGGTGTTCACCGCGGTCGCCAATGCCGTCCTGCTGATGGGCGTCGCGGCGTTCATCCTCTACGAGGCCGTCGAGCGCATCGGCAACGCGCCGGGGATCCCGGGTGTGCCGATGATCGTCGTCGCCCTCGCGGGGCTGCTCGCCAACCTGGTCGTGGTACTGCTACTGCGCTCCGACGCCGACAGCAGCCTCGCCGTCAAGGGTGCCTACATGGAGGTCGTCGCCGACACCGTCGGCAGCGTCGGCGTCCTGATCGCGGGCATCGTCAACGTCACCACGGGGTGGCCGTACGCCGACGTCGTCGTCGCCGTCCTGGTCGCGCTGTGGGTGTTGCCGCGCGCCATCGCGCTGGCCCGCGCCGCGCTGCGGATCCTGTCCGAGTCCTCACCCCGCCACATCGACGTCGACGAGCTGCGCGAAGCGCTGGCCGCCGTGGACGGCGTCACCGATGTGCACGACCTGCACGTGTGGACCCTGGTGCCCGGCAAGGACATGGCCACCGCCCACCTGACGTCCGCGGCGGATTCGGCACGCGTCCTCGAGTCGGCGCGCGCCGTGCTGGCCGCCCGCGGGCTGGACCACGCCACCGTTCAGGTGGAGCCGCCGGCCGGCGACTGCCACTGCGAGATGGACTAGTCAGAGACCCAGCTCGGCGCGCGCCGCGGGATCGCAGTCGTCCAACAGGTCCAGGCAGCGCAGGTACTCGTCCTGCTCGCCGATGGATTCCGCCGCCTTCGCCAGCACTGCCACGCAGCGCAGGAAGCCCTGGTTCGGTTCGTGCGCGAACGGCACCGGGCCGAAACCCTTCCAGCCGTTGCGACGCAGCTGATCCAGGCCGCGGTGGTAACCGGTACGCGCGTAGGCGTAGGCAGTGATGGTCTGACCGTCGGCCAGCGCGGCCTCGGCGAGGGCGGCCCACGCGACAGAGGCCGTCGGCTGCGCCGCAGCAACGTCGGTCGGCGATTTACCGGCGGCGAGAGCGTCCTCGGCCTCGAAGTTGGCAGGCAGCAACACCGGCTCCGGACCCAGCAGATCACCCATTCGCGTCATGAGCGCCATTGTGCCGTGCGGCCGCTCACGAAGATCCCGCAGGCGGGAGATTAAGCTCCAGGTAGGACGTCGCGGCCTGCTCCAGGACGCATCGGCCCCAGTGCGCGATCTGATCTCGGGAGGACAGTCACCCCCATGTCGAACCCAGCCGCCATGTCGAACCCGACGGGACCGGACGGCCGTCGTGATGCCGATCAGCGCGCTGCCTCGACAGGCGACGACGCCGCGGCGGCAACCGAAATCTTCGAGCCCGCAGATCCAGCGACCGACCCGACGATCCCGGTGCGGCGCTTCACCGCGCCGTCGGGCTTCGACGGCAAGACGCAGATCATCACACCGCTGCCGGACCCGGAAACCGAACTGATGCCGCCGGCCGCGCCGCAGGTGATCCCCGGCGCCGTCAAGCCGCCGAAGGACCGTCGCAGCTGGGGCTGGGTCATCGCGCTGGTGCTGGTGATCGCGGCCATCGCCGCCGTCGCGGTGCTGGGCACGGTGCTCCTCACGCGCGGTCACTCGGCCATGAACGCCGAATGGCCGGTCACGACACAGGGTTTCACGATTCCTGCGTCATGACCGGCCAGTCGGCGGTGTCCAGCTTCGGCTACTTGCCGAGCCCCGCGGAGACGCTGCGGCCCGTGCTGTGCAGGTCGTTGCACGCTTCGATGACACGCTGGGTCATCGAGGCCTCGGCCTTCTTCAGGTAGCTGCGCGGGTCGTAGACCTTCTTGTTGCCGACCTCGCCGTCGATCTTCAGGACGCCGTCGTAGTTGGTGAACATGTGCGCCGCCACGGGACGGGTGAACGCGTACTGGGTGTCGGTGTCGACGTTCATCTTCACGACGCCGTAGCGCAGCGAGTCCTCGATCTCGGACTTCAGCGAGCCCGAGCCACCGTGGAACACGAAGTCGAACGGCTTGGAGCCGGCGGGCAGACCGAGCTTGGCGGCGGCCACCTTCTGGCCCTCGGCCAGCACCTCGGGCTTGAGCTTGACGTTGCCCGGCTTGTAGACACCGTGGACGTTGCCGAAGGTGGCGGCCAGCAGGTACTTGCCGTTCTCGCCGGAACCCAGCGCGTCGATGGTCTTCTCGAAATCTTCGGAGCTGGTGTACAGCTTCTCGTTGATCTCGGCCTCGACGCCGTCCTCTTCACCGCCGACGACGCCGATCTCGACCTCGAGGATGATGTTGGCGGCCGACGTCAGCTTCAGCAGCTCCTGCGCGATCTCCAGGTTCTCGTCGATCGGCACCGCGGAGCCGTCCCACATGTGCGACTGGAACAGCGGGTTCTCGCCGCGGGCGACGCGCTCGGCCGAGATGGCCAGCAGCGGCCGGACGAAACCGTCGAGCTTGTCCTTGGGGCAGTGGTCGGTATGCAGCGCGACGGTGATGTCGTACTTGGCGGCGACGACGTGGGCGAACTCGGCCAGCGCGACCGAGCCGGTGACCATGTCCTTGACCCCCAGGCCGGAGCCGAATTCGGCACCGCCGGTGGAGAATTGGATGATGCCGTCGCTGCCTGCGTCGGCGAAACCTTTGATCGCCGCGTTGATGGTTTCCGACGACGTGCAGTTGATGGCCGGGAACGCGAAAGAGTGTTCCTTGGCTCGGGCCAGCATCTCCGTGTAGACCTCGGGCGTGGCGATGGGCATGTTTTTCCTCTCGGCGAACCTGCAGTCTGGGCCAGTATGTCAGTCACGTGGAGCTGAAGTGCGGCACCCGGGGACACCGTCGGCTCATGTGGTCAGACGGTCAAGACCATCCGGTAGCGCGCGTGGCCGCCGTTCATGCGCTCGAAAGCTTCGGCAGCCTGCGCGAGAGGCCGTTCCTCGATGACGGCCCGCACGCCCGTCAGCGCGGCGAAGTGCAACGTCTCCTCGATATCGCGTGCGGTGCCGGACGGATGCCCGATGACCGATAAGCCACCGTTGATGAGGTCGAGCGGGCTGATCGGCAGGGCCTCGGGCGTGACACCGACCGTCACGAGTTGCCCCTCGGGTGCCAGCCCGCCGACCGTGGCGGCCATCGCCGTCGAGCTCGCGGCCGTCGCGAGCACGACGGTCGCCCCACCGAGACGCTGCAGTTCGGCGGCGACGTCCGAGGCGTTCGAATCGATGTAGTGATGGGCGCCGAGTTCCTTGGCGGCGGCCTCACGCTCCGGCCCGCGCGCGATCGCGACGGTCTCGAAGCCCATCGCCCGGGAGAACTGCACGCCGAGGTGGCCGAGGCCACCGATCCCGATCACCGCGACCAGGTCGCCGGCCTTGGCGCGCGTCTTGCGCAGCCCGTTGAACGTCGTCACCCCCGCGCAGCCCATCGGAGCGGCCTCGGCGAACGAGAATCCGTCCGGGATTCGGGCCAGCGCAGTCGCGGGCGCCGTGACCGACTCGGCGTATCCGCCGGGATAGTGCCAGCTCGGCACCTCCATGCGCACGCACTGCATGAAGTGGCCCTGGCGACATGGCACGCACCGGTTGCAGTTGCCGCCGAACCAGCCCACCGCCACGCGATCGCCGACGGCGAAGTCCTCGACCCCGTCACCCAGTTCGGCGATGGTGCCGGCGATCTCGTGGCCGAGTGTGATCGGCCACGACAGCCCCGGAAAGTGCCCCGCATGGAACTCGCGGTCGGTGCCGCACACCCCACACGCCCTGACGGCGATGCGGACGTGATCGCGCGGCGGCGAGACGGTGTCGACGTCGGCAAGTGCGAGCGGACCGTCGGCGTGCGCGACGTGAACTGCCCTGTGAGTGGCCATGTGCCGACCCTATGGGCGATGTGCGGTTAAGGGAACAGCCAACACACACCGGTATGTTGACCCCATGATCAGCACGCTGTCGCTCATGCCGGACTTCATGGATCCGGTGAAGCTCATCGCCTATTTCGGCACGTGGGCGCTGGTCGGACTGCTGGTCGTCATCTTCGTCGAGTCGGGCGTGCTGTTCCCGATCCTGCCCGGCGACACCCTGCTGTTCGTCGCGGGCATGCTGGCCGCCGGCACCGCCGCCCAGGCCGAGGTCGCCGCCCAGGCCAACTTCAACATCTGGCTGCTGATGGTGACCATCCCCGTTGCGGCCATCCTCGGCGGGCAGGTCGGATACTTCATCGGACGCTTCCTCGGTACCTCGATGTTCAAGCCCGACGCCCGCGTCCTCAAGCAGAAGTACCTCGACGAGGCGCACACCTTCTTCGAGGAACGCGGACCGTTCGCGATCCTGCTCGCCCGCTTCGTGCCTATCGTGCGCACCCTGGCGCCCATCACCGCCGGCGCCGCCCGGATGGGATACGGCGCCTTCACGCTGTACAACGTGATCGGCGCGATCGTGTGGGGCTGCGGCATCACGCTGCTGGGCTACTGGCTGGGGCAGTTCCCGATCGTGCAGAAGCTGCTCGAGCCGATCTTCATCCTGATCCTCGTCGCATCCATCACGCCGATGATCTGGGAGTGGTACAAGCGGCGCAAGGCTGCCGCGACGGAGGGCTGAGCCGGCCCGACGGTCGGGTTCGAAAAAGTTTGGTCACTTTGTTAGCGCTGGTCACGGCAGGTAACTAGCGTCACATCGCCGACGGTTTCTTGTCGGTGGTTCGAACTAGTGTTCGATATATGGGATTGACCGATCCAGCCGTTGTCGAGGAGGCGTACGCCGCCTACGAAGCTGCGCACGCGCGGCTCGCATCCCTGGATTACACCGGCCTGGACGTGGCGACATTGCTGGAATTGAAGTCCCGCCGCGAGAGGTTGAAGTGCGCCGCCGAAGCGGTGGATCACCGGATCCTGGTTGCGGCGCAGTCTCAGGTCACGGCCCGAGAACTTGGCGCGAAAAATTGGGCTGAGGTGCTGCGTATCCGCCTGCGCCTGGACGCCACGGAAGCCAACCGCCGGGTCCGCGACGCGCAGTATTTGGCGGCCCGCGCCGGGCTGACCGGCGAACCGTTGGCGCCGCTGTGGGAGTTTGTCGCCGCGGCCCAGGCCGAAGGCGTGATCAACACCGAGCACGTGAAGGTGATCGGCCAGTTCATCAATAAACTCCCCGGCTGGGTGGACCCCACCACCCGCGGGCAGTTCGAACAGTCCCTGGTTGCTGGGGCGCGGCACCAGAGCCCGGACGAACTGCGGGCCGCCGCTGAGGCGCTGCTGTACCTGCTCGATCAGGACGGGCCGCTGCCCGATGACGCCGAACGCGCCCGCAAACGCAGCTTCCGCATCGGTAAACAACAACCCGACGGCATGTCCAAAGTGGACGGCTGGCTCGACCCCGAAGCACGCGCCACCCTCGAAGCAGTCCACGACAAACTCGGCGCCCCCGGCATGTGCAACCCCGCCGACCCCACACCCTGCCAATCGGGCACCCCCACCCAGGCCCAGATCGACAACGACACCCGCAGCACCGACCAACGCAACCACGACGCCCTGGCCGCCATGGGCCGCATCGCCCTCGGCACCGACCTCGGCGACCACAACGGCCTACCTGTGGCCATCGCGGCCACCTGCACTGTCGCCGACTTGGAGCGCGGCACCGGCCACGCACTGACCCTCACCGGCAGCCGGTTACCGATCCGCGATCTCATCCGCATGGCTGCCCGCGGCGCCGACCACTACCTCGTCGTCTTTGACGACCACACCGAACAACCGCTGTACCTGGGCCGAGCGCGGCGCACCGCCACCGTCGCCCAACGATTCGCCCTCTTCGCCCGCGACCTGGGCTGCACCAAACCCCACTGCACCGCCCCCGCCTCGCGCTGCCAGGCCCATCACGTCGACACCGACTGGGCCGATGATGGCCCCACCGACATCACCAACCTCGCCCTGGCCTGCGGCTGCGACAACCGCCTCGCCGACACCGGCGGCTGGCACACCACCATGGCCAACGGCCGCGCCCACTGGACCCCACCACCACTACTGGACGTCGGCCAACCCCGAACCAACCACTACTGGCACCCCACCCTCTACCCACAGGAGAGTGAGGACGGCGAAAGTGACTATGCAACAAACTGATTGGCCGACGCAGCAGAAACCCTTCGCTGCGGCGCTGATGGTCGCCTTACCGGGGACGGGCTGAAGCGCACCCTGGCAGGCCGGTCAAACCGGCAGCCGACCTACAGCCCCAATGCTGCGGCCAGCTCACGCAGGCCCGGCCGCGGGTCGGCCGTCGGATGCTCGCCGAGCATCTGCACCACGACGTGGTCGGCGCCGGCATCGAGGTGCGCCTTCACCTTCGCCGCTGCGTCTTCGACGCTGCCCATCCCGACCAGCGCGCGGGCCAGTCGCTCGGACCCGCCACGGACCAGATCGCTCTCGTCGAAGCCCTGGCGCAGCCACGAGTTCCGGTAGTTGGGCAGGCCGCTGTAGACGTTCAGGTGATCGTGCGCGCGGCGCAGCTGTTCAGCGTCATCACCGCCGACGACCACGGCCTGCTCGGAGACGATCCACTTGTCCGGCCCGAGGATTTCCCGCGTCGTCGCAGTGGCCGACGGCACGACCAGGTACGGATGCGCACCGTCGGCCTGTCTGCCCGACAGCTCGATCATCTTGGGGCCCAATGCCGCAAGCAGTCGGGGCGGCCGGCCCACCCCGGGTTCGATGGCCTCCGGCACGGCGGCCATGCGCTCCAGGTAGCTGCGCATCGTCGCGAGCGGCTTTTCATAGGTGCCGCCCATCCCCCGCTCCACCAGCGGGCCGTGACTGACGCCGAGGCCCAGCACGAACCGTCCCGGGTACAGCGCGGTCAGCGTGCGGGCACCGGCCTCGGCGGCCGACGGCAGGCGCACGTGAATGTTGGCGATGCCCGTACCGACCACCAGCCGGTCGGTGGCCGCGAGGAACGCCGCCGATTCGGTGAGGCATTCCTTGCCGACGGTTTCGGGCAGGAACAACGAGCCGTAGCCCATGGCTTCGATGTCGCGGGCCACGGCCTGAGCTTCCGGCATGGCCCAGCTGTCGCTGGCCCACCAGACGCCGATGCGGGACGGAAAGTCGATGCGCGCGCGTTCAGTCACCAGTCCACAATCGCCTACCGCCACGCGGGCGGCGACGCGGGGTCACCCCTGCAGCCGGCCCGACAGCTCGTGAGCCTGCTCGAGAAGCAGCCGCCCCAGTTCACGTCGACGCCCGGCACGGAACCGGGTCTCGACACCGGTGAGGCTCAGGGCCCAGCCGGGCAGGCCGCGTCGGTCGAACACCGCGGCCGCCATGCCCCAGCTGCCTTCCACCAGGAGCGCGGGATTGACGGCATAGCCGGCGCGCCGGGTCTGCTCGATGCGCTTGCGGATGGCCGCTTCGGAATGATTTGGCCCCCAATTGGTTTCCGGCTGTTCGCGGGAGAAGTAGTCGTCGACGTCGGCGGCCGGTAGGTGGCTGAGGATCGCCAGCCCGGCGCTGGCCACCCCGAGCGGAAACCGGATACCGACCTGCAGGACGTGCGAGCGCAACGGGAAGCTGCCCTCCTCGCTCAGTACGCACACGGTCTGATCGCCGCGACGGGCCGAGAAGAACGCACTCTCGCCGGTCTCGCGTGCCAGCCGCGTCACCACCGCACGCGCCTGATCGGTCACGTCGTGGTGTTGGGCCGCACCGACCCCGAGCAGATACAGCTCGGGTCCGAGTGACCAGCGGCCGGTCTTCTGATCCCGGCTGACCAGATGTTCGTCGGCCAGCGCCGTGAGCAGCCGGTGTGCCGTCGGCCGGGCCAGCCCCGCCAGTTTTCCGAGCTCGGTGGTGGAGGCGCCTTCGGGTTCGGCCGTGGCCACTGCCCGCAGCATCGCCCCCACGCGGGCGACGACATTCGGACCGGTCATCACCACATCCTAGGCGTTCATTCAGTGAACGCACACAGCGTCAATGCTCGCCATGTGAACACTTTCGACCTGCTTCGAGCAGAGACTTGCCTTGTCAGCGGCGTGCCGTGTTGAGTGGGTCACGCGTTTACTGGATGAACGGAGTGTCATGACCTCGAAGGTGTACGCCTCGGCTGCCGCAGCGGTCGCCGACATCGGTGACGGCGCCACGCTGGCTGTCGGCGGATTCGGTCTATGCGGCATCCCCGACCAACTCATCGATGCCATCGCCGCGTCGAGTGCCACCGATCTCGAGGTGTTCTCGAACAACTGCGGCGTCGACGGCGTCGGCCTCGGCGTGCTGCTGGGCCTCGGCAAGGTCCGCCGGGTCACCGCGTCATACGTCGGGGAGAACAAGGAGTTCGCCCGCCAGTACCTGTCCGGCGAGCTCGAGGTGGAACTCACCCCGCAGGGCACGCTGGCCGAGCGGATGCGCGCCGGCGGCGCCGGCATCCCCGCGTTCTACACCCCGGCCGGCGTCGGCACCCCGGTCTCCGACGGCGGTCTGCCGTGGCGCTACGCGGCCGACGGTTCCGTCGCAGTTGCCTCGCCGCCCAAGGAGATTCGCGAATTCAACGGCAAGCGCTACGTGCTCGAGGAGTCGATCAACGCCGACTTCGCGCTCGTGCACGCGCTGCGCGCCGACACCGCGGGCAACCTGGTCTTCAACAAGACCGCGCGCAACTTCAACCCCCTCGCCGCGATGGCCGGCCGGATCACCATCGTCCAGGTCGAGGAACTGGTGCAGCCCGGCGAGATCGACCCCGACGACGTCCACCTGGCCGGCGTGTTCGTGCAGCGCATCGTGCACACCGGGCCGCAGGACAAGCAGATCGAGAAGCGCACCGTGCGCGCGAACGAGGGAGCCGCGAAGTGACCGCGCCCACCGGCTGGAACCGTGACCAGATGGCCGCCCGCGCCGCGGCCGACATGATCGACGGCGAGTACGTCAACCTCGGCATCGGCCTGCCCACCCTCATCCCCGGCTTTCTGACAGGCGACGTCCACGTCACCCTGCACTCGGAGAACGGCATCCTGGGGACGGGCCCCTACCCCACCGAGGACGACGTCGACCCCGACCTCATCAACGCCGGCAAGGAAACCGTGACGGTGAATCCCGGTGCGGCGTACTTCGATTCGTCGCTGTCGTTCGGGATGATCCGCGGCGGCCACATCGACACCGCCGTACTCGGCGGCATGGAGGTCTCGCGCACCGGCGACCTGGCCAACTGGATGGTGCCCGGCAAGATGGTCAAGGGCATGGGCGGCGCCATGGACCTGGTGCACGGCGCGTCGCGGGTCATCGTGCTCATGGAGCACACCGACAAGGCCGGTAACCCCAAGATCGTCCCGGTCTGCACGCTGCCGCTGACCGGTCAGGGTGTGGTCGACCGGATCATCACGAACCTGGCCGTCATCGACGTGCCCGGCGACGGCACCTTGATCCTGCGCGAGACCGCCCCGGGCGTGAGCGTCGACGATGTCATCGCGGCGACCGGCGCCGAGCTGACCGTGCAGCTCGACTAGGTGGTTAATTACGCCGTTCGGCTGATGTGTTGCGCCCCGCTCGGCCCGATAGTGACTTCTATCGGAGCCGAGGGAGACATCGATGACCATCGCCACGAACGCCGTCGTCGACGTCTCGGATGCCGGCCTGCCCAGGATCGATTACGAAACCATCGATGATCCGGCGGCGGCCCACCGGATGATCAAGGAGGTCCGCCGGCAGTCGCCCGTGGCCATCGGGCCGCACGCACCGGAGGTGCTCAGCTACGAATTGGTCCGTACGGTCCTGCGCGACTCGCGGTTTCATCAACCCGGCGTGCGCGGGCTGGTGCCGCGCGGAGTCACCGGAGGTCCGTTGTGGGATCGCATCGGCAGTGCACTGCTCAGTCTCGACGGTGATGAGCACACTCGGCTGCGGAAGCTGGTGTGCAAAGCGTTCACCGGCAAGGCCGTCGGCCGGCTCGATTCGCTGATCGACTCCATCCTGGCCGAGTTGGTCGATCCCGTTGCCGCCGTGGGGCATTGCGACATCGTCGCCGACGTCGCCCAGCCCTATCCCATCCCGGTGATCTGCGCACTGTTCGGCGCGCCGCGTACCGACTGGCGGATGATCTCGGATTGGACCGACGACATCTTCAAGATGTTCTGGTGGGATGTGGCGGCCCACGAATCCGAAATCCTCACGGCCTGGCAAAAGTTCGACGACTACATCGACGCGATGATCACGGACCGCCGCGCCGCGCTGACGGACGACCTGCTGTCGGGCCTCATCCGGGCGGAGGACGACGGCGACCGGCTCAGCCACTCCGAACTGCTCATGCTGTCCATGGGGATCCTTGCGGCCGGGACCGACACCACACGCAACCAACTCGCCGCCGCCGTCGACACCTTCTGCGACCACCCGGACCAATGGGCGCTCCTGGCAACACATCCCGAGTTGGTGCCCCAGGCGGTCGACGAGGTGATGCGGTTCGCGCCGATCGTCCTGAACGTGCCACGGTATGTCACCGAAGACGTGGAGCTGTCGGGGTTCTTCTTTCCGCGCGACTCGCTCGTCGTCGCCAATACCGCTGCGGCGAACCGTGATCCGCTGGTGTACGACAACCCCGATCAGTTCGACATCACGCGGCATGACGTACCGCCGATGCTCACGTTCGGCGGCGGTGTGCACTACTGCCTCGGCTCGCATCTCGCGCGCCTGGAACTGGTCCGCGCACTCACCGTGCTGACGCAGCGGATGCCGAACATTCGCCGCACGGGTCCGGCACCGTGGAAGCCGCTGATGGCGGTCAGTGGGCCGCAGACGCTGTCGGTGGAGTTCGACGCCGGGCATTGATTGTGTGAGTGGTTGCCATTCTTCCGCGCGGGTACCCCGAGTTCGGCAGGCTGTCAGGAGCCGCCATCGGGGTCACGACGCAGAAGAGGAGCACTACATGAAAATCGGCATCATCGTGGGATCGATTCGGGACGGGCGCGCCGGCGCCGGCGTCGGCACCTGGGTTGCCGAACAGGCGGCCGGGCGCGACGACGCCCAGTTCGAGATAGTCGACCTGAAAACCTTCGACGTGCCACTGCTCACGTCCGCGACCGTTCCCGCCGCGGCCAAGAAGCAGTACGAATCGGAGAACGTGCAGCGGTGGAGCGCGACGATCGATGCCTGCGACGGATTCATCTTCGTCACCCCCGAGTACAACCACGGTGTCCCTGGTGCGTTCAAGAACGCGGTGGACAGCCTCGGTTCTGAATGGTTCGGCAAGACAGTGGCTTTCGTGTCCTACGGTGCCGACGGCGGGGTGCGCGCCGTGGAGCAGTGGCGGCAGATCGTCGCCAACTTCCAGATGCTCGACGTCCGCGCTCAGGTGTCGTTGTCCCTGTTCACCGAGTTCGGCGCCGACGGCTTCACCCCGCTGGAGCGGCGTGCCGGAGAACTGGCCGGGCTATTGGACCAACTGATCACGTTGACCGCGAAGGTGAGCGGCTGAGTTCAGCCCGCGGCACCCTGCAACACTTCTCGACCCGGCGCCGTGCCGGCGATCAACGGCAGGTCCCGCCGCGGTCGCGACGGCCGACGCGTGAACGTCCGCGACAACACTCCGCGCACCAGGGGAACCGGGGACCACCAGAACCACCGGCCGAGCAACCCCGCGATGCCCGGCACGACGAAGGTCCGCACGATCAAGGTGTCGATGAGCAGACCGACGCCGATGGTGGTACCGACCTGCTCGATGCTCAGCACGTCGCTGGACAGCATCGCGAACATGGTGATGCCGAAGACGATTCCGGCGGTGGTCACCACGCCGCCGGTACCGCCGAACGTCCGGATCATGCCGGTCTTCAACCCCGAGTCCGGCCGGCTCACCTCTTCACGCAGCCGCATCGTCAGCAGCAGGTTGTAGTCGGCGCCGACGGCCACCAACGCGATGAGCGCGATCGACGGCACCGCCCAGTGCAGCTCTCTGCCCAGGAGGTCCTGCCAGATGAAGCTGCTCACCCCGACCGCCGACGCGTAGGACACCACGATGGTGCCGATCACCACCGCGGCCGCCACCGGGCTGCGCAGCATGATGAGGATGATCAGGAACACGAGCGCGAGCGCGACGCCCGCGAGCAACAGGAAGTCGTCCGACACATAGCCACGGAGCTCCGCGGTGCCGGTGCCGAAACCGGTGACAAAGACGGTGTTTCGGACCAGGGTGCCCTCCTTCGTGGACTCCTGGACCGCGGCCAGGATCTCGGGCGAGCGCAGCGCCCCGTCCGTGCCGAACACCTTGCCGTCGCCGTAGACGAGCAGCCGCGTCGACCGGCCGTCGGGCGCGAAGTACAGCCCGGCCGCACGCTGGAAGCGCGGGTCCTGCCACGCGCGCTGCGGCAGATAGAAGCCGCCCTCGCTACTGTCCTGGAAGTCCGCCCGCACGCCGCGCAGATAGTCCGTCAGGCCGGAGAACATGCCGCGGGTCTCGCCGACGGTCTTGGTCAATTGTGTTGTGACTGCGCCGAGTTGGTCGACCGCGGCCCGCATCGAGCGCACCGAGGCCTGCGCGCCGGTCAGCGACTTGGCCATCTCGGTGGTGCCCGCGCTGAAACCCACTGTGCTGTCAGTCAGCGTGCTGGTGGCCGCCACCACGGAATCCATGGGCTCGACGACCTTGAGCACCAGCGAGCAGATGGCATCGCCCGCGCAGTTCGGGTTGGCATTGGTGAAGCCGCGCAACGGATCCATGTACTGAGACACCGAGGTGACGTTGTCCCGCAACTGCTGCATGCCGCCGTGCATGGCGTCGATTCCCGAGCCCAACTGCCCGAGGCCACGGACGCTGCCGCCCAGCCCGTTCTGCAATTGCGTTATGGCCGAGGAGAACTGGTCCAGCGTCGCGGACAGCTGGTTGACGGCGCCGAGCCGCTTGCTCAGCTGGGCCACCCCGTCGTCGAGCTGGTCGGCGATGGTGCCGGCCTGATCGGTCAGGGCCGCCTGCTCGGGCAGCGAACCCGCCGGCCGCGATGCCGACTGCACCATGCGAATCCCGGGAATCTCCATGATCTTCCGGGTCACCCGTTCGACCGCGATGACGCCCGCCGGGTTGCGCAGGTCGTGGTCGGTCTCGATCGAGACGGTCTCGGGCAACAGCCGGTTGGGCGGGAAGTGCCGGTCCATGGCCTGGTAGCCCCGGTTGGCATGCGTGGAATCGGGTTGCGCGGCAAGCTCGTCGAAGCCCAGACGGATGCCGGCCACCGGGATGGCACAGACCACCAGAACCAGCGACGACGCCACCAGTACCGGCCCCGGCCACCGGGCGACGACGGTCCCGACCCGGCGCCAGCTCCGGCCGGGCACCTTCGCCGCGGCACGACGGCGGGGCTGCGCCAGGCCATGCCGCCCGGCCAGCCCGATGAACGCCGGCAACAACGTCAGCGATGCGAACATACCGGTGAGAATGCCTATGGCGCAGGGCAATCCGGCACTGCGCAGCATGCCGACCTGAGCGAACCGCAGGCACGACAGCGCCGCCGCGATGGTCAAGCCCGACGCGGCGATCACCGGCGCGACGCTGCGGTTCGCTATCACCAGCGCTTGCTCGTGATCGACGCCGGCGCGGCGCTGCTCGTGATAGCGGCCCAGCAGGAAGATGCCGTAATCCGTTGCCGCCCCGAGCACCATCGCCGCCAGCAGCGACACCGAGAAGATCGACACCTCGATCAGGTCCCGCTCCCCCAGGAACGCCACGACGCCCCGCGCGACCCCGAGGCCCAGGCCGACGGTCAGCAGCGGGATCGCCGACGTGATCACCGAGCGGTAGACGACGAACAGCAGCACCGCGATCAGAACGACTGTGACACCGGTGATCATCAGCATCTGCTTGTCGATCGCGCTGAGCTCGTCGGCGATGGTGGCGCCCGGTCCGGTGACGTACGCGTGCAGGCCCGCAGGTGCGGGAGCGGCCGCGACGATCCGCCGCACCGCGTCCAGTGCGGCGTTCGCCTTTGCGGCACCGAGCTCGCCGCGAATCCGCAGCATCGTGTACACCGCCTTGCCGTCGGTGCTCTGCGCGCCGGCCGCCGTCACCGGGTCGGACCACAGGTCCATCACCGAATCCACATCCTCGGTATCCGCGCGCAAGGTGCTCAGCAGGCGGTCGTAGTAGGCCCGCTCCGGCGCGCCGAGCGGGTGATCGCCCTCCAGCACCAGGTAATTGAGGTTGCCGCCGGACCCGTCATGAAACTGCTCGTCCATCTGGACGCCGGCGAGGTTCACCGGGGCATCGGCGGGCAGGAAGCCCCGCGCGTGGTTGTGCGCGGTGGTTTCCACCTGCGGCACAAGCAGATTGCCCGCCGCCGCGGCCAGCACCCACAATCCGATGATCAGGACCGCGAAGCGGCTGCAGAATCTTGCGATGACGTCCCACATGGATTCCGAACCTACGAGCGGCGAAGGCCCGGAAGCGTCGTGCTGCGGACGAGACCGGGCCTCCTACCGTGGTAGGAGGCCCGAGCCGTCCCGCGAATGATGTGTAAATCCCGGCACCGGCTCTACGCTGGCGGTATGGCCTGGCTCCGTGACTTCGCGCTGCGTCGGCGCGAGCTCGTGGCCTACCAGTACCCATTCACGGTCCCCATCGTGATGTACACCGGCACGCTGGTGGTCGCGGCAACCGCCGCGACGCAGCGGGATTTCACCAAGCCGTGGCTGCTGCTCGTCGCCGTCGGGCTCGTGTTCGCGCCGATCCTCGCGTTCATCGTCGGCGGCTACAAGCCGTCGACTGCGGTCAGCGCGGCGTCGGTGCTGGCCGGGGTGGCGCTGCTGTTGTTGTGCTGGCCGCCGGTCTTCCTCGACGCAGCGCCGTTCCTGTTGATGTTCATGCTCGGAGAGGTGTTCGCGCTGGGTCCGATGCGCATCGGCCTCGCGAGTCTGCTCGCCAGCGCGCTGCTGTTGATCGGCGCGTCCCGCACGGGACACCTCAGCACGTTCGTGCCCTACCTGCTGTTCTTCCTGGCCATCGCCGCGATGATGGGGCACATCCTGCAACTGCAACAGCGTCTCGTCATCGAGGAACGTGCCCGTCAGGACGTCCTCACCGAACAGGCCGCAGCCGACGAGCGCCGACGCATCGCCCGCGAAGTGCACGACGTGATCGCCCACTCCTTGTCGGTCACCATGCTGCACCTGACGGGCGCCCGGCGCGCCCTGCAGGAGGACAGCGACGTCGACGAGGCGGTGGACGGCCTGCTCGACGCCGAGCGTCTCGGCCGGCAGGCCATGTCGGACATCCGGCAGACGGTCGGTCTGCTCGGCGCGCGCGACGCCGCCCCGTTGCGGCTGGCCCCCGAACCGGGGTTGTCCGACCTGCCCGATCTGGTGACGAGTTTCGCCGACGCGGGCTTGCACGTGGAGTCGAGCATCGAGGTCGACCCGGCGTCGGTCACTCCCGGGATCGGCCTGGCGCTGTACCGGGTGGCGCAGGAGTCACTGGCGAACGTCGCCAAGCACGCCCCGTCCTCGGCGGCGCGGCTGCGGCTGTATGTGGAGAAGGGCGCAGCCGTCCTGTCGGTCGACAACGAGCTACCGAGACCCGTGGCCGGCGCAACAGCCGGTGCGGGGCTCCCCGGGATGCGTCAGCGCATCGCGTTGCTCGACGGCGAATTCGAGGCCGGTCCCGGACCGCAGGGGTGGACGGTGCAGGCGCGTGTACCGGTCGCCACGGCAACCGCCGCGCACTGCGCCATGCACCGAATCCGGCTGTCACGCAACGAGGTTCGCCATGACTGACGTTGACGTCCTGCTGGTCGACGATCAGGAACTCGTCCGCTCGGGCCTGCGCCGGATCCTCCGACGCAAGGACGGCTTCTCGATCGTCGGTGAATGCGCCGACGGCGACGAGGTGCCGCGGGAAGTGCTCCGGTGCCGTCCCGATGTGGTGGTGATGGACCTGCGGATGAAGCGCGCCAGCGGCGTCGACGCGATCCGCGCGCTGCGCGCCGGCGGCGGCCCACCGGCCTTGGCGCTCACCACATTCGACGACGACGACCTGCTGTCCGCGGCGCTGCGCGCCGGGGCGTCCGGCTTCGTCCTCAAGGACTCGCCGGCCGAGGAACTGATCCGGGCCGTGCACGCCGTCGCACGCGGCGAGGCGTACCTGGACCCGGCCGTCACCGCGCGCGTGCTGAACGGCTACCGGCGCGCCCCTGGCGCCCCGTCGGACGACGTCGCCGACCGGCTGACCGCCCGCGAGCTCGACGTGCTGCAGCTGATCGGGTCGGGCGCGACCAACGCCGAGATCGCCGGCCGACTGGTCATCTCAGAGGTGACGGTGAAGAGCCACATCGGACGGATCTTCACCAAGCTGGACCTACGGGACCGCGCGGCCGCCATCGTCTACGCGTACGACCACGGCGTGGTCGCGCCGAAGTAGGCGCAGCGCCCGCCTAGTCGGCGAAAACCCCGCGCATGGCGTCGGCGCCGAACATCGGCTCCATCATGGCCGAGAAGTCGGGGCCGCGGCGCAGCTTCTGGCCGCCGTCGACGTTGATCAGCTGGCCGGTGATCCACTGCGATGCGTCGCTGAGCAGGAACAGCGCCAGGTTGGCGACGTCCTCGACCTCGCCGGCCCGGGGCAGCGGCGTGCACTGCCGGTAATCCTCTCGCAGCGGCTCGAATTCGAAGATGCTCGCCGCCACCAGATCGGTGCGGATCAGGCCGGGGCGGATGCTGTTGGCGCGCACCCAAGAGGCGCCGAGTTCGTCGGCCGCCAGCTGGACCAGGTGATCGAGCGCGGACTTGGTGACGCCGTACGGCCCGAACCAGCGGTGGGTGTTGCTCGCCGCGATCGACGAGATGCCGACGAACGAGCCGCCGCCGCCGCGCACCATTTCCCGCGCGGTGTGCTTGACGACGTACATGCTGCCGTTGACGTTCAGGTCGACGGTCTGGCGCCACATCTCCGAATCCAGGTGCGTGACGGGCCCGACGGTCAGCGAGCCACCGGCACAGTGCACGGCGCCGGAGAGCTTGCCGTTCCACGCGGCGGCGGTCGCGACAGCGGCGGCGACGTCGTCCTCGTTGGTGACGTCGGCGGTCTGGAAGCGGATGGCGCCCGGTCCCCCGGCGGCCGAGATCTCGTCGACTGCCGACTGCAACGTGGCCTCGGTACGGCCGAAGATGAGCGCGTTGCCGCCGGCGGCCACGACGCCCTGGGCGATGGCCTTACCGATGCCGCTGCCACCGCCGGTGATCAACACCGTCCGGTCCGTCAGCCAACCCTGGACTGAAAATTGCACCGACGTACTCCTCTGGACAGATCGACGGGGACACGTCCTGTATACACTTTTCAAAAGTTGTATACAATGCTGGTCGGGCGGCCAATTTCCCCGTTCGCTACACAGCACCTGGGCGTACGCTGAAATTTTCCCCGACGAAAGCGGTGACGCCATGAGCATCCCGATCCATCGACGTCTCCTGGTCGCCGGCGGCTTCGCCGTCGCGACGGTCGCCGCGCCCGCCGTACTCGCGCTGAGCGGCCCCGCGTCCCCCGCACTACTCGGGGAAACCAGCTGCCCGCCCGGCATGACGGCGAACCCCATCAGCGGGTCCTGTTTCGAGAGCGGCAACGAGCAGGCACCCGGCCCTGTCGAAGCGGCACCGAACCAGCTTGGCCAGGTCGACGGCATCCCGTGCACCGGCCACAACACCGGCGAATGCATCGGCCTCTCGGAAGAACAGGTGCCCGAGGTGCACCCGCACTCGTCGGTGAGTTCCAGCCCGTAACAACAGTCGCCTAAGGTTGTGTAATGCCTGCAAAAACTGATCCCGCCGATATCGGCGACGTGGAGCCCCTGGCCGACAGCACCGCCCGTCAGGCCCGCCGCGTCGTGGCCGCGTACGCCAACGATGCCGACGAATGTCGCATGTTCCTGTCCATGCTGGGTATCGGGCCCACGAAGCTCGACGCGTGACGGCCCGCGGAGGCAACGACGCTTCTGCGGCGTCCACCGCGAGTCCCAAATCCTCCAAGGGCGGTAAGTCCGCCGTGAAGCCCGTCGGCAACTCCGACTTCGTCGTGGTCGCCAACCGGCTGCCCGTCGACATGGAGCGGCTCCCTGACGGTTCGGTCACCTGGAAGCGCAGCCCCGGCGGGCTCGTCACCGCGTTGGAGCCACTGCTGCGCAAGCAGCGTGGCGCCTGGATCGGCTGGCCGGGCGTCGCCGACAGCGACGAAGACCCGATCGTCCAGGACGAGCTCACGATGTGCCCGGTCAGCATGTCGGCCGACGAGATCGCCGACTACTACGAGGGCTTCTCCAACGCGACGCTGTGGCCGCTGTACCACGACGTCATCGTCAAGCCCATCTACCACCGGCACTGGTGGGACGCCTACGTCGCGGTCAACCGGCGCTTCGCCGAGGCCACGGCCCGCACCGCGGCCAAGGGCGCGACCGTCTGGGTGCAGGACTACCAGCTGCAGCTGGTCCCCAAGATGCTGCGGGAGCTCCGGCCCGACCTGACCATCGGGTTCTTCCTGCACATCCCGTTCCCGCCCGTCGAGCTGTTCATGCAGATGCCGTGGCGCACCGAGATCATCGAAGGCCTGCTCGGCGCCGACCTGGTGGGCTTCCACCTGCCCGGCGGCGCGCAGAACTTCCTGGTGCTGGCCCGTCGACTGCTCGATGCCAACACATCGCGCCACACCATCGGTGTCCGGTCCCGGCTCGGCGAGGTGAGCCACGACGGCCGCACGGTCAAGGTCGGCGCGTTCCCCATCTCGATCGACTCGGCGGCGTTGGACGCTCAGGCCCGCAGTCGCACCATCCGGCAGCGCGCCCGTCAGATCCGCGATGAGCTGGGCAACCCGCGCAAGATCATGCTGGGCGTGGACCGGCTGGACTACACCAAGGGCATCGACGTGCGGCTGCGCGCGTTCTCGGAGCTGCTCGCCGAGGGCCGGGCCAACCGGCACGACACCGTGCTGGTACAGCTGGCCACTCCGAGCCGCGAGCGCGTGGACAGTTACAAGGTCATGCGCGAAGACATCGAGCGCCAGGTCGGGCACATCAACGGCGAGTACAGCGAGGTCGGTCACGCGGTGGTGCACTACATGCACCGGGCGATCGGCCGCGAGGAACTCATCGCGTTCTTCGTCGCGGCCGACGTCATGCTGGTGACGCCGCTGCGCGACGGCATGAACCTGGTGGCCAAGGAGTACGTGGCATGCCGCAGCGACCTCGGCGGCGCCCTCGTGCTCAGCGAATTCACCGGCGCCGCAGAGGAATTGCGGCAGGCATACCTGACCAACCCGCATCACCTGGACGGGGTCAAGGACGCCATTGCCGACGCCCTCACCCAGTCCCCGGAAGAGGGCCGACGTCGCATGCGCGCGCTGCGTCGGCAGGTGTTGGCCCACGACGTCGACCGCTGGGCCCGGGCGTTCCTCGACGCCCTGTCGCACACCCGCGACTGACCGACCAAGAATTCAGGCCCCGGAGCAGTGCTCCGGGGCCTGAATCAGGTTGGGGTACTAGAAGATCGGCGTCATCTCGTCGATCAGCCACTTGCCGTCGATCTTGCGGTAGTCGACCTTCAGCCGGCTGCCCTCGTAGTTGGGCTGCTTGCGCTCATCGGTGATGACCCGGTTCACGAAAGCGAGAACCGTCCCCGAGTCGCGGTGCGACGAGATCATGCCCGCGCCAACGACATTCACTTGACTGATGAGCTTGCGCTTCACCGCGTCGTTGAAGATGTTGTTCTTGGCCGTCAGTTCCTCGTACCGCTTGCGGAACGCCGGAGTCATCAGCGTCAGTGCCTGCGTCGTGGAACGCTGCACGCTGCTGTACTCATAGCCGAGGATCTGTGGGATCTGGGACCTGGCCAGGCTCGGCAACTCGTCGGCCGTCGCCTGTTCTCCGGAGAGCTCCACGTGGTTCCAGAACGCCGACCCGCCGAGCGCCCCGAGTGCCACCACGGCGACCGCCAAAAGTGCGCCGAGCGCCACCAGCAACCGGTTCATCAGTTGCCTCCATCCGGGTACTTGATGTCGTAGGCCGCCATGTGACCGCTGTCGTCCTCGCGGATGAACACCCGCTGCCGGTACGGCGTCGACGGCTGGTTCACCCCGTTCATGTCGGACAGCGTCACGCGGACCGTCACCAGCACCTTCGCGATGTTGGAGGTGTTGTCGATGCTCTCCAGCGCCGCCGCGGTGATGACGGCCTCCGAGTTGGCCTGCGTCTGCTTGAACAGGTACTTCAGGTTGTCGGCGTTGTTGCTCTGGTTCATCATGTCGCGCAGCGGGCCAGGGCCGATGCCATTGACGAAGCGGTTCACGCTCTCATCGACGGTGTTCTGCGTGTAACTGAACATGTTGACCACGGTCTGCTTCGCGGTGTCCACGAACCGCTGATCGCGGTCCTGTGTCGCCTCGATCTGCCCGTTGCCGTGCCGGAGGAACCAGGTGCCGCCGGCCAGCGCCGCCACGAGCACGGCAACGACCGCCAGGCCGATGGTCATGACCAGCGACCGGTGCGGTTGCCGTCGCGGCACCTGGACCGCGGGCCGCGCCTTGGTGGTCACCGATTCGGTTGCTGATGTCTTGCTCGCTGTCGACGGGATCGCCACGTCGAGCACTGTTGCCTCTGCTGAACCGGCGGTGCCGGCGGGCCGTGAGGCCCGCCGACGCGCACGGGTCACCGGCGGCTTCGACGTCTCGTCCGTCGCAGCCGGTTCGTCACTCATCAAACCTGCCTTGGATCCTTCATCAGGTCGACCCAGGACTCGCCTGCGTCGCCGTTACTCGAGCCGGCGTTGAACACTCCAGTACCGCCGGCAGGGTCAGCGAAGACCCCGGTATTCGCATCGTACGTCGTGCTCTGCGGCCCCTTCGGCCCGCTTGCCTGCGGCTGGCCCTCGGGGCCGGGCGCCGGCGGGTTGTTGATCGCGTACGGCGGAGTCACCTGATCCGGCGGCGCGAAGAACGGCCAGGGCAGCGGCTGCGGACCCGGATCGCTCGGCGGGTACGGCAGCGGGAACGGCGCATTGGGCGCAGGTCCCGGCCCGGCGGGCACCCCCGGCGGCAATTGCACCGACGGCGGGCCCGGGTCATAGTCGGCACCCGGCGGAATCATCGGGAACCGGTTCGGCGGGGTGATGTTCCGCGGGTCGTTGACCGGGGTGTCGTACGGCACTGGCGGACCGCGCCACGGGTTGCTGCCGATCGGCACGTAACCACGCGGGTCACGACAGATCTGCACCGTGGGGGCGCGCTTGCCCGGGTACTCCATGCAGGGGTAGTTGCGGGCACCACGGACGGTGCTCGGGTCGCTCTGCGCGGTCTTGCAGTACAGGTCCTTCGGCAGATCGCGCACGGTGGTGTCGGCCGGTGTGCGGTTCTCCGGAGCCGGGATGAAGCCCGTCGAGCACGCCGGCTGGCCGAGGCTGATCTTGAAGTCCAGCTTCGCGCCTTCGTCGATGGGCACGCCACCGGCGTCGGTCAGCAGTGCCGCGATCAGCGCCGGGAAGATCACCAGCGCCTGCTCGATGGACTTGTGGTAAATGACGCCGATCCGGCCGAAGTTGGCCAGGTTGGCCGCCAGCATCGGGAACGTCGGGCGGATGCCGTCGAACGTCTCGTTGACGGTCTGGACAGCGCCCGGGACGGTCTTGAGCACCGCACGGAGCTGCGGGGCGGCCTGGGCGGCCTCGCCGGTCAGCGTCGCGAGACTGCTCGCCATGGTCTTGATGTCGGCGCCGGCACGAATCTGTGCCTTCAGCAGCGGGCCGGCCTGGTCGATCAGCTTGTCGATCTCGTTCGTGTTGGCGTTGGCCTCATCGACCAACAGCCGCGACGACCGGATCATGCGCGCCAGTTCCGGACCGGATCCGTTGAACGCCTTGAACGACTCGCGGAGCAGGTCCTGCAAGCGCGTGTTGCTGATGCTGCTGACCAGGGACTGCGCCTGGTTGAGCAGGTCCACGATGTCCTGGCCGACCGCGGTCCGGTCGACACCGATGGTGGCGCCGTTCTTCAGCATGTTCTTCGAGGGGTCGGCCGGCGGCGGCACCAGATCGATGTACTGCTCACCGATCGCGGAGACGCTCTTGACCGTGGCGGTGACGTTGTCCGGCACCGGGCTGTCGGTGTTCAGCCGCATCTGGGCCGTTACGCCGTTGTCGTTCAGACCGACGTTCATCACCCGGCCGATCGTCACGCCGCGGTAGGTGACGTTGGCGTTCTGGTAGATGCCGCCGCCGACGACGAACTTGGCGTCCACGTTGTAGACTCCCAGGCCGACCGCCGCCGGCAGGTGCAGGTAGGACGTCGTGATCAGCGCGAGGCAGATGACGGTGACGACACCGAAGATCGCCAGCTGGAAACGCGCAAGACGGGGCAACAACATTACGGCTTCACCCCTCCATGTTGCGTCGCTGTGCCGGGCGGAATCTTGAACGGATCGGCGGCCTGTCCGGACAGGTTCGCCAGTGCGCCCAACAGGAAGTCCGGCGGGTTGACCACTTCGTCCAGGCGCCTCATGTTCGGGTCGAGACCCCCCGAGGTCGCAAAGAAGGTCTCACCGAGGCGGCGCAGCGTCAGGTCGAACGTCACGTACACGTTCAGGTAGTCACCGCGCACCGCGTTCTTGAAGTACTTGTTGGAGAACGGGAACGTCGCCATCAGATCCTGGTCGTGGATGAAGTCGTCGGCGTTGTCGTTGAGCGCTTTGATGACAGGAAAGAGGTCCTTGAAGTCGGCCGCGAAGTCATCCTTGGTTGCGGCCATGACCTTGGCACCGACCACCGCGAGCTTCCGCAGCGCGGTGAACGCATCCACGATGTTCTTGCGGTTGTCATTGAGGACCTTGATCGCCCCCGGCAGGGTGTCGAGCGTGCGGCCCAGGCTGTCCTTGCTCTTGGTCAGGATCGAGGCGAAGCGGTTCAGCCCGTCCATGGCCCCGATGATGTCGGTGGTCTGCTTGTCCAGGGACTGGGTGAGCTCGGCCAACCGCGGGATGAAGTCGACGAACTGCCCCGCCCGGCCGGCGACCGCGGCATAGGCCTCATCGGTGATGTCCTGCAGCGCACCGAGATTGCCCTTGTTCACCACCAGGCCCAGCGACGACAGCACCTCTTCGGTGGTCGGATACCGGCCGGTGTGCGCCAGCGGAATCTCCGAGCCCTGCTTGAGCCGGCCCTGCGGCGCTTCCCCGACAGGTTCCGACAGCTGCACGTGCTGCGAGCCGAGCAGCGAGGTCTGGGCGACCTTCGCCCGCGCGTTCGCCGGCAGCTTCACATCGCCGTTGATCGACAGCTTCGCCGCGGCATAGAACGTGCCGTCCGCACGCTGGACCGCGTCCAGGCCCGACACGCTGCCGACGGTGACGTCGTTGACCATCACCGGCGAGTTCTGCGGCAACGTCGCGACGTCCGGCAGCTGCACCGTGACGGTGTAGGAACCGGCGCCGTGGCCCTGGGTACCCGGCATGTCCAGCGAGTTCAGGCCACCGAACTGGCAACCGGCGAGCACCACGGCACTCGATCCGAGTGCCAGGACTTTTCCAACCGTCTTCATCAGTTGCCTCCGGCTTCAGCGGGCAGCGGTGCGCCCACCGGGGCTGCGGGCGCCGGGGCGGGGCCGGGCAGCGGACCAGAACCGTTCAGCGGCGTCGAGCCCGGTCCCACCGGCGGCGTGGCCGGCGAAATCTGACCCGGAATGGCCGGCGGCGGCAGGATTAGGTCGCTGAGCGTCCCGTCCGGCTGGACCTTCGGCGGGACGACGCCAGGGGCGGCGTTCCACTGCAGGTACGGCACCGGAGTCTGCGCCTTGGCTTCAGTCTGCGGGGTGTCGTAGATGACCTGGCCCTTATATGCCGTGATGCTGTTGATCGGATGGAACAGCACGGGCGGGTAGTTCATCGCGATCCGGCGCAGCACCGGACCCATGCGCTGACGGCAGATTTCCGCCCGCTTGTAGTTGTCCGGAGAGGCACCGATGTCGAAGTTGCCGCCGCACAGGAATTGCACCGGGTTCGCGAAGTTTGGCAGCGACAGCAGACCGTCCAGCGAGCCCTGCGCCGGGTTGTAGATGTTGTAGAAGTTGGCCAGACCGTTCGGCGTGATATGCAGAACCTGCTCGATATTGTCGCTGTTGTCGGTCAGCACCTGGGTGAATTCGGCCAGCTTGCCGACCTGGTCGATCAGCGCCGCGTTGTTGTCCTTCAGCAGGCCCTTGACGTCACCCAGCGCCTGGTTCAGGGCGCCAAGGGTCTGGTCCAGACCGGCCGAGCTCTCCGCCAGCACCTGCGAGACGGACGCGACGTGGTCGGTGAACTGCACGATCTGCTCGTTGCTGCCGGACAGCGCGTTGACCAGAATCTGCAGGTTCTTGATGGTGCCGAACAGGTCGCCACGCGAATCACCAAGGCGCCCAGCGGTTTGCGACAGTTCACGCAAGGCGTTGCGGAACGAATCGCCCTTGCCATCGAGGGTGTCGGCGGCCTGGTTGATGAACGCACCGAGCGGACCCTGCGGGGCACCGTCCTGCGGGCCGAGCTGAGCGCTGAGCTGGGTCAATTGCTTCTTGACGTCGTCCCACTCGACCGGGACACCGGTCCGGGCCAGCGGCACCTCGGCGCCGTTGGCCAGCGCCGCTCCGCCGTTGTAGACGGGGGTGAACTGCACGAACCGCGCCGCCACCAGGTTCGGCGAGATGATGATCGCCCGCGCGTCGGCCGGGATCTTCACGCCGTCCTTGACGGTCATGCTGACCTTGACCGAATTAGCCTGCGGCTCAACCGAATCGATGGTGCCGACCGGAACCCCCAGCACTCGCACCTCGTCGCCGGCGTACAGGCCCACGGCGTTGGTGAAGTGAGCGACCACCTTGTGACCGCCATGTGACGGCCACAGCAGATAGGCGCCGGCAGCCACCAGCGCGACCACCACGGCTACGACCGCAAGGATCGCGCCCCGCGAGTTCATGTTCTTCATCATGGCGACTTCGGCCTCACGACGATCCGTTCAGAGATGTAGCCCTTCAGCATGTCGCCGAGGCTGGCCGGCAGCTTGCCCGGCTGAAAGTACGCGTCGAGTGCGACTTCCGACATCGTCGAGGGCGGCAGGCCGTACAGGTTGATGTTGAAGCCCGGACCGTTAGCGACCACCTCGCCGAGTGTGGTGGCGTAACCCGGCAGCCGCTTGAGCGCCTCGCTGATGTGTTCCTTGCGCTTCAGCAATTCGTCCAGCACCAGGTTCAGCTGCTTGAGGGCCGGACCGAACTCGCGCTTGTTGTCCGCCACAAATCCCGAAAGCTGTTGCGAGACAACGCGAATACCGGATATCAGCGTGCCCAGCGACTGACGCCGCTCGCCCAGCGCGGCGAACAGCTGATTGCCGTCGATGACCAGCTTGTTCACCTGGTCGGCGCGCTGCGCCAGGGTGTCGGACACCTTATTGGCGTGCCCGAGTAGCTGTTCGAGCGCCTGGTCGCGCGTGTTCAGGCTGCGCGACAGGGCAGCTACCCCGTCGAGCGCGCCACGCAGCTGCGGCGTCGCGTCGTGCAGCGTGTCGGTCAGCACCTGGAGCGCCTGCTGCAGCTGCGGCTTGTCCAGCTCACTGGTGTTCTGGCCCAGGTCCTGCAGCGCGGTGCTGATGGTGTACGGAGTCGTGGTGCGGCCCAACGGGATAACTGTGGCTTCCTTCGTGCCCTTCGGGGTGACCCAGAGAGACTTCTGCCCCAGCACCGTGTCGGTCTTGATCGATGCCAGCGACTGGTCGCCGACCACGATCTGACGGTCGACGGTGAAGTTCACTTTCGCCGAGGTCCCGGCGAGCTCCACGTCCCCGACCTTGCCGACCTTGATACCCGCGACGCGCACGTCACTGCCCGGGGTGATGCCACCGGCGTCGCCGAAGTACGCGGAGTAGTTCTTGCCCTGCGGCCAGAACGGCAGGCCGGTGTAGCCAAACGAGATCAGCACCAGGCACACCACGATGAACACACCGAGAATGCCGGTGCGAACCGGATCCTTTTCTGGCTTAGCCACTTTCGGAGCACCTGCCCTTCGACGGATCCGCGGGACCACCGAACGGAACGATCAGATCGCTACCCGCGGGGCCACTCATCTTGATCTTCACCGAGCAGTAGTAGATGTTGAAGAACGCGCCGTAGGCACCGAGGGCGTTGAGTCGCAGGTAGTCCTCCGCGAGGTTCTCGATGACCGGGTTCACCTCCGCCCGGCGCTCGTACATACGCTGCGCGAACGGCCGGGCGTTCTCGATGACGCCCTGCACCGGGCGCCGCGACTTCTGCAGCATCTCGGTCAGGTCGTTCTCGGCCGAGGCCAGCGGGCCGATGGCACCGGCGATCGGGTCGCGCCCCTTGGCCAGGCCGGTGATGAGCTGCTGCAGCTGGTCGATGCTGGTGTTGAACTGAGCACCCTTGGCGTCGACCGTGCCGAGCACCGTGTTGAGGTTGGTGATCGTGTCGCCGATCAGCTGGTCGCGCTCGGCCAGCGTCTGGCTGAACGAACCGGTGTTGGACAGCAGGTCGCTCAGCGCACCGCCCTCCCCCTGCAGGGCCTCGATCATGGCGGCGGTGATCTCGTTGACCTTCTTGCCGTCCAGACCCTTCACGACCGGGCGCAGACCGCCGAGCAGTGCGTCGAGGTCGAGCGCCGGCTGGGTGTTGGCGAGGGCAACGGTGCCGCCGGCGGGCAGCTTGCGCAGCTCGCCGGGGCCGGAGGTGATCTCCATGTAGCGGTCACCGACCAGGTTCTGGTAGCGGATGACGGCGCGGCTCGAGGTGTACAGCTGGTAGCGATCGTTCAGCGTGAACTTGACGTCGACGGTGTTGTCGCTCTTGAGTTTCACGCTCTTCACCGAGCCGACCTGGACACCGGCGATGCGGACGTCCTCGCCGGCCTTGAGCCGGGACGCGTCGGTGAAGTTGGCGTGATAGGTGTTCGACGAGGCGAAGCGGAACTGGCCGAACACCACCACCAGACCGGCGGCGACCAGCAACATCACGACGGTGAACACCGTGACGTTGATCATTGCGCGCTTGTGTCTCATGGGCGGCCCCACTCACTCGCGGACATCAGTAGCGGTCCTTCTCTGCGTAGGCACCGTTGAACAGGAACTGCAGCGTCGAGGGCGCGTCGAACTGCAGCTCGGTGTTCGGCTGGTACGGGATGTAGGCGTTGTCGGTCACCAAGAAGGGCGTGTGATACCACGAGCCGCCGTACTGCTTGGACGGCACGTCCGGAAGGCCACGGCAGTTCGGACCACCCGAGGCGTTCACCATCGGGAGGCTCTCGGGGTAGGTGTAGTTGGGCGCACCCGGGAAGAAGTTCGAGGAGACGAACAAGCCCGGCTTGACGCCACCGAACACCGGGCCGAAGCGGTCGACGGCCTTCGACAAGCCCTGGATGAGGCATGGGAATTCCGGTGAGTAGTCACCCAGAACCTTCAGCGGGGCCCGCAACCGCTGGATTGCGGCGATGTAGTCGTCGGCGGCCGGTGAGATGGTCGCGTACGCGTTGTTGGCGAACCCGGTGGACGCGAGCAGCGCGGCGTTCAGGTCGTCCTTCTCGTCGACCAGCGTCTTGCTGACGGTCGGCGCGTTGTCCAGGACCTTCGCCAGGTCGGGCGCGGCGTCGCCATAGATGCCGGCGACCGTCGAGGTGTCCTTCAAATCCTGCTGCAGCGTGGGCAGCTTGGGGTTGAAGTACTCCAGGTACTTGCTCAACCCGGCCACCGCGGCGCCGGCGTCGTCACCGTGGCCGCGCAGGCCTTCACCGAGCGCGGTGACGGTGGCGTTCAGGCTGACCGGATCGATCTTGTCGAGCAGGTCGGTCAGCGTCTGGAAGACGGTGTTCATCTCCAGCTGGACGTCCTTGGCCTGCACCTGGGCACCGGGACGCAGTGACTCCTTCGACGGATGCTCCGGCGGCAGGAACTCGACCGACTTGGCGCCGAACACCGTCGTGCTGCCGAGCCGGACGCGGGCGTTGGACGGGATGTAGCGCATCTGGTCGCTCAGGACCGCCAGCTTCAGCTTCGCCTGGTCACCGGCGTAGTCGATCTGCTCGACCTTGCCGACCTGGATGCCGCGGTACTTGACCTTGGCATCAGGGTCCATGACCAGACCGGCGCGGGGCGCCATGACCGAGACGGTGTCGGTGGGGGTGAAGGCCGCGGTGTACGACAAATAGGTGAACACCACGGCGGCCAGCATGATGCTGATCAGCACCGCTGCCGCGAGCCTCACATGGCTGCGTTTAGGACCGCCGGAAGACATCGTCGTGCACCCCCTATCCGGAGAGGTTGAAGTTGCCGGACGCGCCGTACACGGCCAGGGAGATGAGCAGGACGATGGTGACGACCACGATCAGCGAGGTCCGCACGGCCTGACCGACGGCGATGCCCACGCCCACGGGTCCACCGCTGGCGTTGTAGCCGTAGTAGGTGTGCACCAGCATGACCGCGACGGACATGACGATGGCCTGCAGGAATGACCACAGCAGGTCGGTGGGCACCATGAAGGTGCTGAAGTAGTGGTCGTACAGACCAGCCGACTGGCCGTTGATGTACACCGTGGTGGCCCGCGCCGCGAAGAATGACGCCAGGACGGCCAGCGCGTACAGCGGGATGACGGCGATCAGGCCCGCGATGATGCGCGTGGACACCAGGTAGGACACCGAGTGCACGGCCATCGATTCGACGGCGTCGATCTCCTCGGCCACGCGCATGGCGCCCAACTGCGCCGTACAGCCGGCGCCGATGGTCGCGGCCAGCGCGATGCCGGCGATGATCGGCGCGACGATGCGCACGTTGAGGAAGGCCGACAGGAAGCCGGTCAGCGCCTCGATACCGATGTTGCCCAGCGAGGAGTAGCCCTGGACGGCGATGACGCCGCCGGAGGCCAGCGTCATGAACGCGGCGACACCGACGGTGCCGCCGATCATCACCAGCGCACCGGTTCCCATCGTCATCTCGGCGATGAGCCGGATGGTCTCGCGACGGTAGCGGGTCAGGGCGTTGGGGATGTACCGGAAGGACTCCCCGTAGAACAGGGCCTGCTCGCCGAGGCCGTCGACGATGCCGGGCAGTGCCCGGAACATGCGTTTGAATCGGAGTGTCGCGTCGTAGCTCATGGCCGGATCACCTCACCAGTACTCGGACGCCGATGGCGGTCATGATCACGTTGATGACGAACAAGCAGATGAAGGCGTAGACCACGGTCTCGTTCACCGCGATGCCGACGCCCTTGGGGCCGCCCTTGACGGTGAGGCCGCGGTAGCAGCCGACCATGCCGGCCAGCAGGCCGAACAGCACGGCCTTGATCTCGGCGAGCATCAGCTCGCCCAGGCCGGTCAGCACCGTCAGGCCGTTGATGAACGAACCCGGGTTGACGCCCTGCAGGAAGACGGAGAAGACGTAGCCGCCCGAGATGCCGATGGCGCACACCAGGTTGTTCAGCAGCACCGCGACAAAGGTCGACGCGAGAACGCGGGGCACGACCAGCCGCTGGATCGGGTCGATGCCGAGCACGCGCATCGCGTCGATCTCTTCGCGGATGGTGCGGGCACCCAGGTCGGCGCAGATTGCGGTGGCGCCGGCGCCGGCGACCACCAGCACCGTGACGACGGGGCCCAGCTGGGTGACCGTTCCGAACGCGGTGCCGGCGCCGGAGAGATCGGCGGCGCCGATCTCACGCAGCAGGATGTTCAGCGTGAAGGCGACCAGCACGGTGAACGGAATGGCGACGAGCAGGGTCGGCACGAGCGATACGCGGGCGATCATCCAGGTCTGTTCGAAGAACTCCCGGAATTGAAAAGGGCGACGCCACATCTTCGTGAATGTGTCGAGGGCCATTTCGAAGAACCCGCCGACGGCCCGGGCCGGAGCCGCAAGCTGTTCGATCAACCTTCGACTCCATTCTCGGTCCGGGCTGAGCAGTCACGGCGAAGAGTGGGGTTTCCCTCTTCCACAGCGGCCTGATCACCACGTTGCAATGCATGGCTCTTGTGAGCCGGCTCCTAGTAGCTAGAACATGTTCGCACTGGCAAAAGAACAGCAAAATCACTGAGAAACGACATATAATCGCAGCTCAGGATATATTTTGACGTTGCCGTCACTGTAACAAGTTCTAGTGCCTACGCGGCGCTTTCTACGCCGCGTCAGCACTCGATCCGGGACGTTCAGTCCCTCGACTCCATCAGGGCAGTCGCCGAGAAATTCCGCTCCGGATCGCGGTCAGCAAAATATCCGCGCAACGTGGCACTCAGTTGTGTCATGTCCCACTCAGCGGACGACGCCGTGAAGTGGCTCTCCACGGTCGGGGCTGCTACCAGGGTCACAGTCGGACCATAAACGATGAAGAGCTGGCCATTCACGTTTTCCGACGCGGGCGAGGAAAGGAAACGCACCAATTTCACAACGTGTTCCGGCGACAGCGGGTCGACCTCTCCTTCACCAGGAGCCGCACCGAACACATCGGCCGTCATCGCGGTACGCGCCCGCGGCGCAATCGCGTTGGCGCGGACGCCGTAGCGCTCCAGACCGCGGGCCGCGGTCAGGGTCAGGGCCGTGATGCCGGCCTTGGCGGCGCCGTAGTTCGCCTGCCCCACCGGACCGGCCAGGCCGGCCTCGGACGAGGTGTTGACAATCCGGCCGTACACCTTGCCATCGGCCGACTCCTTGGCCTTGGCGCGCCAGTAGGTCGCGGCGTTGCGGGTCAGCAGGAAGTGGCCGCGCAGGTGGACCGCGATGACCGCGTCCCAGTCCTCGTCGGTCATGTTGAACAGCATCTTGTCGCGGGTGATGCCCGCGTTGTTGACCACGATGCTCAGCCCACCGAGCTTGTCGGCGGTCTCGACGAGTTCGTCGGCGGTGCTGCGGGCGCTGATATCCCCCGCCACCGCGATGCCCTTGGAGCCGGCAGCCTCGATCTCGGCGAGCACGTCCGACTTGTCCAGCGCGCCGGCCATGTCGTTCACCACGACGGTGGCGCCGGCCTGCGCCAGGCCGATGGCCTCGGCGCGGCCCAGGCCCGCGGCGGCACCGGTGACCACGGCCACCTTGCCGGAAAGATCTGTCGAGTCGATTGCTTCCGTCATCTTGCTCCTCGCGTGCGCGGCGTCATTTTATGAATACCTCTAGTCTTTGCGGAGAAGGGCGGCACGCGGGCATTCCGCGATGGACTGCTCGGCCAGTGCTTCCTGGTCGGCAGGCACCGGATCAGCCTTGACTACCGCATAGTCGTTGTCGTCCAGATCGAAAAGGTCCGGCGCAATTCCCACGCAAACCGCGTTTCCTTCACAGCGATCGTGATCAACTTCAACCCGCATGACACCCTCCTGAGAGCCCGGATTTCGACGGTGAGGCCAACATAACGACCCCGCCATGGCGATGCCAGTGTGGCACGCTCTGGACCCCAAGACTAGAACGTGTTACAAGTTTGAGTAGGCATGGGTCGCCGAAAGCGGCCCCAGCAACATGACAAACGGACCGAAGACCTAGCCCAATTCAACTGATAAAGGATGAGTTCGATGCGGATCGGCTACACGCCCGAGCAGGAGGAGCTGCGGCGCGAACTGCGCTCGTACTTCACCAAGCTCATGACCCCCGAGCGCGCCGAGGCACTGGCGTCCAACGATGGCGAGATGGGACGCGGCAACGTCTACCGCGAGACCGTCGAACAGATGGGCAAGGACGGCTGGCTGACGCTGAGCTGGCCGAAGGAATACGGCGGCCAGGCCCGTCCGCCGATGGACGGCCTGATCTTCAACGACGAGGCCGCCATCGCCAACGTCCCGGTGCCGTTCCTGACCATCAACTCGGTGGCGCCGACGATCATGCACTTCGGCACCGAGGAGCAGAAGAAGTTCTTCCTGCCCAAGATCGCCGCGGGCCAGCTGCACTTCTCCATCGGCTACTCCGAGCCCGGCGCCGGCACCGACCTGGCCTCGCTGCGCACCACCGCCGTCCGCGACGGTGACGACTACGTCATCAACGGCCAGAAGATGTGGACGTCGCTGATCGCCTACGCCGACTACGTGTGGTTGGCGGCCCGCACCAACCCCGAGGCCAAGAAGCACCGCGGCATCTCGATGCTGATCGTGCCGACCACCGCCGAGGGATTCTCGTGGACACCGGTGCACACCATGTCCGGTGTCGACACCAGTGCCACCTACTACCAGGACGTTCGCGTTCCGACCACCAGCCTGGTCGGCGAGGAGCACGGCGGCTGGAAGCTGGTCACCAACCAGCTCAACCACGAGCGCGTCGCGCTGGTGTCCGCGCAGCCGATTTTCGTTGCGCTGGACGGGGTTCGCGAATGGGCCCAGAACACCAAGGACCACCACGGCAAGCGACTGATCGACTCCGAGTGGGTGCAGCTGAACCTGGCCCGCGTGCACGCCAAGGCCGAAGTCCTCAAGCTGATCAACTGGGAGCTGGCCTCGGCCACCGACTCTGCCCCCTCCCCCGCCGACGCCTCTGCGGCCAAGGTGTACGGCACCGAGCTGGCCACCGAGGCCTACCGCCTGCTCATGGAGGTACTTGGCACCTCGGCGACGCTGCGTCGGGACACCCCCGGCGCGCTGCTGCGCGGCCGGATCGAACGCTGGCACCGGTCGTGCCTGATCCTGACCTTCGGCGGCGGCACCAACGAGATTCAGCGCGACATCATCGGCATGGTTGCTCTCGGCCTGCCCCGGGTCAATCGGTAAGGGACATCATGGATTTCAAGACGACTGAAGCATCTGACGACCTCGGCGGCCTGGTCCGCTCGATCACCGAGTCGGTGGTCACCCCTGAGCGGCAGAAAGAGCTGGACAAGCTCGACGAGCGCTTCGACCGCGAACTGTGGGACAAGCTGATCGACTCGGACATCCTGTCCACCACCGCACCGGAATCGGTGGGCGGCGGCGGATTCGGTGCGCTGGAGCAGGTTTCCGTGCTGACCGCACTGGGTCGTCAGCTCGCCGCCGTGCCATACCTGGAGTCGACTCTGCTCGGCGCCGGCGCCATCGCCGAATTCGGTTCTGCCGCACTGCAATCTAAGTGGGCCGCCCCAGCGGTCGCCGGCAGCAAGATCGTTGTGCCTGCGCTGGACGGCGAGATGGGCCAGGGCCCAGTTCAGGCCACCGGTTCCGATGAGTCCGGGTACACCCTGACCGGTACCCGCGCCCAGGTCGCCTACGGCCCGGTCGCCGATGCCTTCCTGGTCCCGGCCGAAACCGATTCCGGCGTCAAGGTTTTCCTGGTTGCCGCTGCTGATGCGGGTGTCACCGTCACCTCGCTCGACACCACCGGCCACGGCAGCGTCGCGCATCTGGACCTGCAGGGCGTAGCCGTCGCCGCTGACCGCGTCGTCGGCGGTGCGGACGTCGTCTCCTGGCTGCAGTTGCACAGCGCCCTGGGCCGCAGCGCATTTCAGCTCGGCGTGGTGGAGCGCGCGTTGGAGCTCACCGCGTTGTACGCCCGTGAGCGTGAGCAGTTCGACCGTCCGATCGGCAGCTTTCAGGCAGTGTCGTCCCGGTTGGCCGACGGGTACATCGACGTCAAGGCGCTGCGCTTGACGCTGACCCAGGCAGCCTGGCGAGTATCCGAGGGTCTGCCCGCTGACGTGGACGTGAACACTGCGGCCTTCTGGGCCGCCGAGGCCGGACATCGGGTGGCGCACACCGCGGTGCACGTGCACGGCGGCGTGGGTATCGACATGGACCACCCGGTGCACCGGTACTTCCTGGCGGCCAAGCAGACCGAGTTTGCGGTCGGCAGCGCCACCGGGCAGCTGCTGCAGATCGGGCGCGAACTGGCCGAGACGCCCGTCTAGTCGATGTCCACCCGTCCGACTGTCAGCGACCTGCTGCGCCCGCTGGTCGGCGTCACCGACCGCGGGTTGTACGACTGCTCCGCCGGCGATGCTCCGGTCGGCTCGGCTGATCTCATCAGCTGGGCCGACCACATCGCGGCGGGCGCACAGTTGGCCGCGGCGTTGAAGGCACGACTCGACCCGGCCAAACCGCCGCACATCGGAGTGCTGCTGAGCAACACGACGTTCTTCTCTTCGCTGCTGGTGGCCGCCGCGCTGGCGGGGCTGGTCCCGGTCGGTCTCAACCCGACCCGGCGCGGGGCGGCGCTGGTCGGCGACGCCGAACGCTCCGACTGCCAGTTGGTACTCGCCGACAACCCGGACCTGGTACCGGCCGGTCTCGACGCCGTGGGCATCGACGTCATCGACGTCGAATCCGCTTCGTGGGCAACCGAACTCGCCGGATTTGCGGGTACGCCGGTGGAGTTCGCCGACGTCGATCCCGACGATCTGTTCATGCTGATCTTCACCTCGGGCACCAGCGGTGATCCGAAGGCCGTGCGGGTCACACACGACAAGGTGGCGTTTCCGGGGCAGATGCTGGCCGGCCGTTTCGGCCTCGGCCGCGACGACACCTTCTACCTGTCGATGCCGCTGTTCCACTCCAACGCCGTGATGGCCGGCTGGGCCGTGGCGCTGGCGGCGCAGGGCTCGATCGCGTTGCGCCGCAAGTTCTCCGCGTCCGGATTCCTCCGGGACGTGCGCCGCTACGGCGCCACCTACGCCAACTACGTCGGCAAGCCCCTGTCATACATCCTGGCCACCCCGGCCCGGCCGGACGACACCGACAATCCCCTGAAGTTCATGTACGGCAACGAGGGTGCCCCACGTGACCTGAACCGGTTCGCACAGCGTTTCGGCGTCGTCGTCGTCGACGGTTTCGGCTCCACCGAGGGCGGCGTCGCGATCGCCCGGACGCCGGACACCCCGCCCGGTGCGCTCGGTCCGCTGACCGACGAGGTGGCCATCGTCGACGTGGAGACCGGCCTGCCGTGCCCGCCCGGCGTCGTCGGCGAACTGGTGAACCCGACGGGCCGCGGCTGGTTCCGCGGCTACTACAACAACGAGGCCGCCGAAGCCGAGCGCATGGCAGGCGGTATCTACCACACCGGCGACCTGGCCTACCGGGATGAAGCGGGATTCATCTATTTCGCTGGGCGCCTTGGTGATTGGATGCGGGTGGACGGGGAGAACCTCGGCACCGCACCCATCGAGCAGGTGCTGCTGCGGCACCCCGACGTCGTCGAAGCAGCCGTCTACCCGATCCCCGACCCCGCCGTCGGCGATCAGGTGATGTCGGCACTCGTCCTGCTCGACCACGCGACATTCTCCGCCGACGACTTCAGCGCTTTCCTTGCCGCGCAAGAGGATCTGGGCCCCAAGCAGTGGCCCCGGTTCGTCCGCGTCGCCACGAACCTGCCGCGCACCGAGACCTTCAAGGTCATCAAGCGCCAGCTGTCGGCCGAGGGCACCGACTGCGCCGATCCGGTTTTCGCGATCGCCCGCTAGTCGTGGACCGGGACGGCCTCGACGAGGGACATGGGCCCGGCCGTCGGAACCACGCGGGTCTGCCGAAAGCCCGCGCGCGCCAACAGTTCCGCGTATTCCGAACCGGTGCGCTCCTGGCCGCCGGCAGCCACCAGCATCTCCAGGTCCAGCAGCATGCCGGGGTGATACGGCGTGCCTTCCGGCAGCACCAACTCGATGAGGGCCAGGGTTCCGGCCGGGTCGATCACCTTGCGGATGTTCCGCAGGATCACCAGCGCGCTGTCCTCGTCCCAGTCGTGGATGATCGTCTTCAGCAGGTAGGCGTCCCCGCCTTCGGGAACCGACTCGAAGAACGAGCCACCTGTGACGGTGATCCGGTCGGACACGCCGGACGCCTCCAGCACCGGACCCGCACCAGCGACGACCGATGGTAGGTCGAACAGCACGCCCCGCGCGGCAGTCGCCTGCTGCAGCACCGCGGCCAGCAACCTGCCGTGCCCGCCGCCGACGTCAACGATGGTGCTGAATTTACTGAAATCGTAAGCGGGCAAAAGAGTTTCGACCACCATGTCCGAGAGTCCGGTCATCGCGTTGTTGAAGACCGCAGCCAGTTCGGGATCGGTCTCGAGGTATTCGAAGGCCGGCATGCCCCGCAGCATCTCCAGCGAAGTTTTCCCGGTCTGCACCGAATACAGCAGTTGTCCCCAGTGCTCCCAGTGCTTCGGATGACCGGTGAACTGCAACATGGGCGCCATGGATCCCGGCGCATCGGACCGCAGGGCTTGACCGAGCCGGGTCAGCGCGAACCGCCCGTCACTGTCCTGTTTGAGCAGCGAGTTGCTGGCCAAGGCCCGCATCAACCGGAAAGTGGCAGCAGGATGGGAGCCAACCCGGCCGGCGATGTCCTCGGCCGTTGCCGGTGCCGTAGCCAGCTCGTCGAAGATGCCGAGCTTGGAAGCCGCATACATGGCCTGGGTGAGCCAGCCGCCCTGCACCATCTCGAACACGGTGAGATTGGCCGGCACCACGGCCTGACGCAACTGGCTCAAGCCGCCACGGACCCGGCCGATGCCGTCGATGAGCCAGCCGGGCGGTGATTTCTGCGCGTTTGCCACGGGCACACAGTAATGCCACAGCTAACACCCACGCTAGAGCCGATTTCGCGGCGGCGCGGGTGCGGCTCACAGGATCAGCCCGGGCATTGTCGATTAGTCTCGGCCGTATGAGAACGTCCGCGATCACCGGCCTCGTCGCGGCAGCGACCGCACTGTCTGTGGTGCTGGCCGGTTGCGACTCCGGCAAAGATGCGAGCGCAGCGTCCGACACCGCGACAAGCGCTGCGCCGACCGCGGCGGACGCCGGCAACAAGGCCGCCGACGGGCCCAACCCGACGATCGCCAGCTACATCAAAGAGCACAAGATCACCGAACAGCAGGTGCACCGCACCGATCCGGGAGAGCCGAAGGTCGACCTGCCGAAGCCGGACGGTTGGCGGGCCACCGGCGACGACAATCCGTCGTGGGCGTACGACTCGATCATCTACAACGGACCCGTCGACGCGGCGAACTACGCGCCGAGCGTCGTCGCGCTGCTGTCGAAGCTGACCGGTGACGTCGACGCCAAGGCGCTGATGGCCACCGCGCCCGGCGAGATTCAGAACCTGCCGGGCTTCACGCCGTCCGGCCCCGGAACCGAGACCACGGTGCGCGACTACCCCGCCTACCGGATCGCCGGCACCTGGGTGTCCGACGGCAAGAAGAAGTTCGTCGCGCAGCAGACGGTGATCTTCCCGTCTGACGGGGCCACCTATGTCCTGCAACTGAATTCAGACGGCGCGGCGGACCAGACGCCCATCATCCAGGCAGCCACCGATGTGGTGGCCAAGCAGGTGAAGATCACGCCGTAGCGCTGACCTTCACCTGCCGCGCGCGAAATCAGTTGTCGCGGATGGCGTCCAGTCGCTTGGTGGCGGCCTCGAACTCGGCGACGAGTTCGGCGATGATGACCTCGACCGGACGGATCTCGTTCATCCGGCCGACGATCTGACCGACGGGCATCGCGACCGCGGTCGGGTCACCCGACTCGTTCATCCGCTGGTGTGCCTCACTGACCAGGATGTTCTGCAACGGCATCGGCAGCGGATCGGGCGCACCTTCGGCGTCCCAGGCGTCGGTCCACCGACTCTTGAGCAGGCGAGCCGGCTTGCCGGTGTAGATCTTGCGGCGCACGGTGTCGGCCGAGGTGGCATTGAGCATGGCTTCCTGCACCACCGAGCGGCCGGACTCCAGGCGCACGCCCAGGTCGTACTCCGCCGAGGTGAGGAACGCCGAGCCCATCCACACCCCTTGCGCACCCAGCGCGAGCGCGGCGGCCAGCTGGCGACCGCTGCCGATGCCACCAGCGGCCAACACCGGGGCTGAGCCATCAAGGGCGTCAACGATTTCCGGCCATAGCACCACCGAGCCGATCTCACCGGTGTGGCCACCGGCCTCGTGCCCCTGGGCCACCACGATGTCCACGCCGTTCTCGACGTGACGCAACGCGTGCTTGGCGCTACCGGCCAGCGCCGCCACCGGAACTCCGGCGGCATGCACCTGTTCGATGACATCCTTTGGCGGTGAGCCCAAGGCATTGGCGATCAACTTGATCGGATGCTTGAGCGCGACGTCCACGTGCGAGCGGGCCACCGAGTGCAGCCAACCCAGCACGCCCTCGCTGCGCTCCTCGTCCGAGGGCAGCGGCGGAACACCAAGGTCGGCAAGGGTTTTCGCGACGAAATCCTTGTGCGCCTGCGGGATCAACTTGTTGATGTCGACCGATGTCCCCTCGGTGGGGATCTTGGCCGGCATCACCACGTCGACGCCGTACGGCTTGCCATCAGTGTTGGCGTCCATCCACTGCAGGACGTTTTCCAGGTCGTCGGGGTCGTTGAATCGCACACAACCCAGCACTCCCATGCCGCCGGCGCGGGTCACCGCGGCGGCCACCTTCTCCGACGGAGTGAAGACAAAGATCGGGTATTCGATCCCGAACCGTTCGCAGAGTTCGGTTTTCATGCTGATTCCTATGTTTGTACGGCGGCGTGTTTTGCGTGCACCTCGTCGGCCGGACGCGCCTCGGTCTGCTCCTTGGCCCACCGGTAGTCGGGCTTGCCCGCCGGGGACCGCTTGACCTCGTCCACCAGCCAGAGGCTGCGCGGCACCTTGTAGCCGGCAATCTCGCTGCGCACGAATGCATCCAGATCGGCCAGCGCAGGCTTGGTGCCCTCACGCGGCTGCACGACGGCTGCGACATGCTGACCAAAACGCGGGTCCGGAACGCCAACGACCAAGGCGTCGAACACATCCGGGTGACCCTTGAGGGCGGCCTCGACCTCTTCGGGGTAGATCTTCTCGCCACCGGAGTTGATCGACACCGAACCGCGGCCCAGCATGGTCACGCTGCCGTCGGCCTCGACCTCGGCGAAGTCGCCGGGGATCGCGTAGCGAACACCGTTGATGGTCTTGAAGGTTTCGGCGGTCTTCTTCTCGTCCTTGAAGTAGCCGACCGGGATGTGGCCGCACTTGGCGATGATGCCGCGCACGCCCGAACCTGGAACCACCTCATTGCCGTCCTCGTCGAGGACCTTGGTGTTCTTGTCGATCGTGACGCGCGGGCCGCCGGTGTGCGACTGGCCCTTGGCCACGATGGACGTGCCACCGAAGCCGGTCTCCGAGGAGCCGATCGAGTCGGTGATGATCCGATTCGGCAGCAGCTCAAGGAATTTCTCCTTGAGACTGGTCGAGAACAGTGCGGCGGTGCTGGCGAGCAGGAACAGGCTCGACAGGTCGTACTCGTTACCGGCGTCCTGGTGCGCCAGCAGCGCGTCGAGCAGCGGGCGGGCCATCGCGTCGCCGGTGAAGAACAGCAGATTCACCTTGTGCTCGTGGATCATTCGCCATGCCGCATCGGCGTCGAACTCCGGCATCAACACCACGGTGTGGCCGGTGAACATCGCCATCCAGGTGGCCGACTGAGTCGCGCCGTGGATCATCGGCGGGATGGGGAGCCGGATCATCGGCGGGTTCGCGGCGGCCTGCTTGGACAGGTCGTACTCGTCGGCGACCGGTTCACCGGTGGCAAAGTCGGTGCCGCCGAACAGAACTCGGTAGATGTCCTCGTGCCGCCACATGACGCCCTTCGGGAATCCGGTGGTGCCACCCGTGTACAGCAGGTAGATGTCGTCCTCGCTGCGCGGACCGAAGTCACGCTCGGGCGAGCTGTCGGCGATGGCGGAGTAGAACTCGACGCCACCGTAGCGACTGAAGTCGTTGTCGCTGCCGTCCTCGACGACCAAGATCGTCTTGAGGAACGGCAGGTCGGGCAGCACGTTCGCGACCCGGTCGGAGTACTGACGCTCATGGATCAGCGCCACCATGTCCGAGTTGTCGAACAGGTACTTGAGCTCGCCCTCGACGTAGCGGAAGTTGACGTTCACCAGGATGGCGCCGGCTTTGACGATGCCGAGCATGCCGATGACGATTTCGATGCGGTTGCGGCAGTACAGCCCAACCTTGTCGTCTTTCTTCACGCCCTGGGACTGGAGGTAGTGAGCCAGGCGGTTGGCCTTCTCCTCCAACTGGGCGTAGGTCAGCTGTTCGTCGCCGCAAATGAGGGCGACACGGTCCGGCACAGCATCGATGGCATGCTCGGCGAGATCGGCGATGTTAAGAGCCACGGTTACCTAAACTAGAACGTGTTACATTTTGTGACAAGTCTAACGTTCTTGAGCCCCGAGGAAGGCACCCGTGAGCGAGCAAGAAAAAGGCCCCGACGCCCTCATTGAGCAGCGCGGACACACCCTGATCGTCACCCTGAACCGACCTGAGGCACGCAACGCCCTTTCCTCCGAGATGCTCTCGATAATGGTCGAGGCCTGGGACCGCGTGGACAACGATCCGGAGATCCGGACCTGCATCCTGACCGGCGCCGGCGGCTACTTCTGCGCCGGCATGGACCTCAAGGGCGCTGCCAAGAAGCCGCCGGGCGATTCGTTCAAGGACGGCAGCTACGACCCGTCGCGCATCGACGGTCTGCTGAAGGGTCGTCGTCTGACCAAGCCGCTGATCGCCGCGGTCGAGGGCCCGGCCATCGCCGGCGGTACCGAGATCCTGCAGGGCACCGACATCCGCGTCGCCGGCGAGAGCGCCAAGTTCGGCATCTCCGAGGCCAAGTGGAGCCTGTACCCGATGGGCGGTTCGGCGGTGCGGCTGGTGCGCCAGATTCCGTACACCATCGCGTGCGACATGCTGCTGACCGGCCGCCACATCACCGCGCAGCAGGCGCTGGACTACGGGCTGATCGGCTACGTGGTGCCCGACGGCACCGCGCTGGAGAAGGCGCTCGAGATCGCCGAGGTGATCAACAACAACGGCCCGCTGGCCGTGCAGGCCATCCTGAAGACCATCCGCGAGACCGAGGGCATGCACGAGCTGGACGCCTTCAAGCCCGACACCGCCAACGGCATCCCGGTGTTCCTGTCCGAGGACGCCAAAGAAGGCCCGCTGGCGTTCAAGGAGAAGCGCGCGCCGCAGTTCAAGATGCGCTGATGCACATCGCAGTGACGGGCGGCACCGGCTACGTCGGTGCCCACACCGTCCGCGCGTTGCTGGCGGCCGGGCACACGGTCCGGCTGCTGGTGGTTCCCGGCGGCAGCGACGACGTCGCACTCGACGCGCTGGGCCGGCTGGGTCCGCTCGAGGTCCTGACCGGCGACATTCGTGATCCCGCAACAGTTTCCGAGCTGCTGACCGACTGCGACGCCGCCCTGCACGCCGCCGGTGTCGTCGGCACCGACAGCCGCCGCACACAGCTGATGTGGGACATCAACGCCTATGCGACCGAGGCCCTGCTGACGCGGGCCGCCGAGTTGGGGCTCGACCCGATCGTGTCGGTGTCGTCCTACAGCTCGCTGTTCCCGCCGACCGACGGCGTCATCGGCCCCGACACTCCCCCGGCACCCGGCCGCAGCGACTACGCCCGCACCAAGGCCTATGCCGACAACGCGGCGCGGCGGCTGCAGGCCGCGGGCGCGCCCGTCGTCGTGACGTACCCGTCGTCGGTCGTCGGCCCGGCATTCCACACGGCAGTCGGTGTGACACAACGTGGTTGGGACCCGATCGTGCGGTACCGCGTCGCCCCGCGGCTGCGCGGCGGCATGCAGATGATCGATGTCGGTGACGTGGCGCGGGTCCACACGGCCCTGATGCAGCCCGGCCGCGGCCCGAAGCGCTATGTCTGCGGCGGCGTCCTGCTGACGTTCGATCAGATGGTCGACGCGCTGCAGTCGGCACTCGGCCGGCCGATCCGGCGGATTCCCCTGTCGCCCGGCCTGTTTCGCGGCGTCGGCCGGGTGTCGGACTTCGCCGGGCGCTGGCTGCCGCTGGCGGAGGGGCTCAGCTACGAAGCCGCCCTGCTGCTGACGGCCGCCGTACCCACCGACGACAGCCTGACCTTGTCCGACCTGAACCTAACCTGGCGCGATCCCCGAGAGTCGATCGTCGAATCTTTTGCGTGATTTGTGCACGATTTTCCGCGGCCATCGCGGAAAATCGTGCACAAATCACGAACGCCGGGGGGACCAGGATGCCAACCACCGACACCTCGCTGGTGCGTGGTCTGCTGCTGCAGTTCGCGCTGCGGGCGCTGTTGGTGGTGTTCGTCGGGTTCGGCCTGTTGCTGGAGCCCCCGAACGCCAACCTGCCGCTGCACTGGGGCGTCTTCGCCTGTTACGTCGCGATGGTCGCGGCATGGGGTTGGTGGGGACGGCGCTCGGCCGACCAGTCCGACCGGCGCACCCAGCGCGTGGTGGCACTGCTCATGCTGTGCGCGGATCTGACTGTGGTGGCAGTCATTTCAGTGGACAGCGGGCTCAGCTCCCCGGAAACCTGGACGTCCGACGTCCTGCAGCACGGGCTGTTCCTGATCCCGCTGATCGCGGCGGCTCAGCTCGATCCCGCAGTCAGCGCCATGATCGCGATTCCCACCGTCGCCACGTTCTTCGTCGTCAACTGGATCGACCGGGAGGCCAACGGCGACGAACCCTGGGGCTCGATCCTGCTGCGGACCGCCATCGTGTTCGGCCTGGCCGCCGGTTCGGTCGCGCTGTCGTGGGTGCAGCAGTCCAAGACCAGGACCATCGCCGGGCTGGCCCAGGAGCGGACCCGTCTGCTCGAAGAGGTGATCAGCCTGGAGAAGCGCGAACGTCAATCCCTCTCGGAGCGCCTGCACGACGGTGCGCTGCAGTACGTCCTGGTGGCGCGGCACGACATGGAGGACGTCCGTGACGGGTCGGTCGAGGGCATGGACCGCGTCGACTTCGCGCTCGCGGAATCTTCCCGGCTGCTGCGCGACGTGGTGCGCGAACTACATCCCGAGGTGCTGGCCCGCTCCGGCCTCAAGGCCGCGATCACCGCGCTGGCCGACGGCATCGGCGCACGGACCAGCATCACGGTTCATCTGGACGCCGACGACTGGCCCGACAGCCTGCGCACCGACGCCGACCATCTGCTCTACAGCGCGGCCCGGGAGTTCTCGACCAACGCGATCAAGCACGCGCACGCCGACAATCTGCGATTCACGCTGGCGCACAAGGGAAACCGTGCCGAGCTGTGCATCGCCGACGACGGCGTCGGGATCCCGCCCGACCGGCTCTCCCAGAGCGTCGAGGACGGGCACATCGGGTTCGCGTCGATCTGCACGAAAGTGCTTGCCACCGGCGGCGAATTCACTGTCACGGGCGCACCCGGCACCGTCATCTCGCTCTCGGTGCCCGCGACGAGCACCGAGAGCGGCTAGTTCAGAGCACCCGCGCAGTCGGAGTGAACACCACCGGCATGGCCTCGGGACCGCTGACGAAGTTGGCGGCGCGCAGCGGAATCTCGGCACCCTCGGCCAGGCGAAGGTCGGGCAGGCGCTGCATCAACCGCTCGGTCATCAGGCGCAGCTCCAGGCGCGCCAGCTGGTTGCCCATGCAGAAATGCGTGCCGAAACCGAAAGCCAAGTGGCTGTTGGGGGTCCGGTCGATGTGGAACTCGTTCGGGTTCTCGAACTGGTCGCCGTCGAAGTTCGCCGACTCGAACATCAGCATGACCTTCTCGTCCTTCTTCAGCTCGGTGCCGTAGAAGACGGTGTCCGCGGTCAGGATGCGGCACATGTTCTTGATGGGCGAGGTCCAGCGCAGCATCTCCTCGATCGCGCCGGGCATGAGCGCCGGATCGGCCACCAGGCGGTCCCACTGATCGCGGTGCCGCATCAGCTGTTCGGTGCCTCCGGACAGCGTGTGCCGGGTGGTTTCATCGCCGCCGATCAGGATCAGCAGCGTCTCCATGACGATCTCGGCGTCTTCCATCCGCTGTCCCTCGACCTCGGAGTTGATCAGCACGGAGAACAGGTCGTCGGTGGGGTTGGCGCGCCGGTCCTTGATGACGTCCATGGTGAATGCGGTATATGCCGCAAAGGTTTCCATCAGTTTCTGGATCGACGACTCGTCCAGGTGCGAGGACAGTCCCGACACCAGCTCGTCGGACCAGTTGAGCAGCATCTCGCGCTCTTCGGGCACCACACCGAGCATGTCGCCGATGACGGCCATGGGCAGCGGGGCCGCCAGGTCACGGACGAAGTCGGCCTCACCCTTTTCACAGACGTTGTCGATGAGCGCGTCGCACAGCCGGCCGATGGACGGCACCTTGTCCATGACGCGCTTGCGGGTGAAGCCGGCGTTGACGAGCTTGCGGCGCACCAGGTGCGCGGGATCGTCCATGTCGATCATGTACGGCATGCCCGGCTGGTCGGGGCGGATGCCGCCGGCGTTGGAGAACAGCTCGGCGTTGCGCTCGGCGTCGAGCACGGACTGGTATGTCGTCACCGCGGCCTGCCCGGTGCGGTCCCGGAACACCGGCTCGTTGTCTCGCATCCAGCGGTAGGCCTCGTGCGCGGCCGCCCGGTCGGCGTAGAACCGGCCGTCGGTCAGGTCAACGTCGGGCCGGGTGATAACACTTGTCACTTGATCTCCTGAGCATCGGCGAAGGTCATGTCTACGTTGTCAGCGGAACCGGACAGCATGGCGCGTTTCGGCAATCCGAGCGCTGCCAGTTCCCGGGCATACGGGTGGTCCCCCAGGCGCACCGTCACGCCCCCGGGGCGATAGCGCACCCCGGAGGGCCGCATCACGCCGACGGTCTCCCTGGTGACGCCGTCGAGGTGCGAATAGGTCGGGGGCGCTTGCGGTTTGGACGGCGCGGGCACCGGGAAACCGGGTCGGAAGTCCATCCCGACGGCGAACTGGCCGTCGATGGTGACGTCGAAAGAGAAGTTCTTGCCGTCGCGAAGGGCGAAGTCCGCCATCACTTTCGGGTAGCCCCAGATGGACCGGCCGGCCTCGAGAGTGAAGGGCTGGTCGACGGGCAGGTGATGGATGAAGGCGCCGGCCGACTGCAGGGCGCGCAGACCCGAGGCGTCCGAGCCGGGCGGGTTCACCATGATGTTGGTGCCGTACTCGTAGTACTCCCCGAGGTCACCGTCGATGTAGTGCATCAGCATCAGCACGGCCACCGCGCGGCGTGGGCGGTACCGGCACACCCGCAGGCCGCTGTAGTCGATCATGCGTTGCGCAGCATCGGCGTCGACCGAGAACATCGCCATGTGCTGCGTCGCCCGGCGGATGCGCACGGGCATGGTCAGCACGGTGCCCGCGATGGTGTGCTGCGAGGGCGCGGACCCGGTGGCGTCTGTCACAGCACAAATCTAAAACAGGTTCTAGACACTTCGCAATAAGTGTCTACTGACGACTTGGCGAGCACACGCAAAACTGCACTTCGGCAGGCCAAAAAGACAGTTTTGCGTCTGCTCGCCGGGAAAACTAGACCAGTTCGGCCAGCTGCTTGATCTGCTCGACCGACTTGGCCCCGACCACCATCATGGTGACGCCGGAGGCCTCCCAGGCCTTGATCTGTTCCTTGACGTAGTCGAGGTTCCCGACGATCGCGGAATCGTCGACCAACTCGTCCGGAATCACCTTGGCCGCCTCGTCCTTACGAGCGGTACGGAACAGGCGAGTGACGTCGTCGACGACCTCGGAGTAGCCCATGCGGCGGTACACCTCGGCGTGGAAGTTGGTGTCCTCCGACCCCATGCCACCCATGTAGAGGGCAAGGTGCGGCTTCATCATCTCCATCACCATGGGCCGGTCCTCGGTGACGACAATCTGTGCGGTGGCACAGATTTCGAACGTCTCGCGGGTGCGCCGGGCACCCGCGCGGGCGAAGCCCTCGTCGAGCCACTCGTTGTACATGCCGGAGATCCGCGGCGAGTAGAAGATCGGCAGCCAGCCGTCGGCGATCTCGGCGGCCAGCGCGACGTTCTTGGGGCCCTCGGCGCCCAGCATCACCGGGATGTCGGCGCGCAGCGGGTGGGTGATGGGCTTGAGCGGCTTACCCAGCCCCGTCGTGCCCTCACCCGAGAGCGGCAGCGGGTAGTGCGGGCCGGCACTGGTGACGGGGGCCTCCCGAGCCCAGACCTGACGCAGGATGTCGACGTATTCGCGGGTGCGCGCCAACGGCTTCGGGAACTTCTGTCCGTACCAGCCCTCGACGACCTGCGGCCCCGAGACGCCCAGGCCCAGGATGTGCCGGCCGCCGGACAGATGGTCGAGCGTCAACGCCGCCATGGCACATGCCGTGGGCGTGCGGGCCGACATCTGAATCACGGAGGTACCCAGGCGCATCCGCGTGGTCTCTCGCCCCCACCAGGCCAGCGGCGTGTACGCGTCCGAGCCCCAGGCCTCCGCGGTGAAGACGGTGTCGAACCCCGCTTCCTCCGCGGCCGCGACGAGCGTCGCATGATCGCCGGGCGCCTTCGCGCCCCAGTATCCGAGCTGCAAACCGAGTTTCATAGCGTTGCCTTCCCGCACCTGCTTGCCACGATTGTTAGAACCTGTTCTACTCGATGACGTGAGCGCTAGCCAAAGCAGCCCAGCCCAGATGGCAGGCCATGAGCCGCCCCTTTCGGCTCCGCTGAGACTGTCATTCGACTACACCCGTTCAGTTGGTCCGATCCTGAGTCAGTTCTTCACCGCACTGCGGGAGCGACGCATCGTCGGCACCCGCGGTTCGGACGGCCGGGTACACGTACCTCCCGCCGAGTATGACCCTGTCACGTACGAGGCCCTGACCGAGGTGGTTCCGGTTTCCAGTGTCGGCACCGTGGTGTCGTGGACCTGGCAGCCCGAGCCGCTGGAGGGACAGCCCCTGCAACGCCCGTTCGCCTGGGCGCTGATCAAGCTCGACGGCGCCGACACCCCGCTGCTCCATGCGGTCGACGTCGCGGAGGGCTCCTTGAAGTCCGGAGACCGGGTCCGCGCGCACTGGGTCGACGAGCCGGTCGGCGCCATCACCGACATCGCGTACTTCGTGCCCGGCACCGAGGAAGAAGCCGCGGTGTCCTCGTCGGTCGCCGACGATCGCGACCCAGTGACCATGCTGGTCGTGCCGTCGTCCATCGAAATCCAGCACACCGCTTCGCATCCCGAGAGCACCTTCCTGCGCGGTCTGCAGGAGGGCAAGCTGCTCGGTGGCCGCACCAAGGTCGGCCGCGACGGTAAGCCCGGCCCGGTGCTGTTCCCGCCGAAGGAGGCCGACCCGGCCACCGGCATGGTTCTCGACGAGTTCATCGAGCTGCCCGACCGCGGCACCGTCACCACCTTCGCGATCATCAACATCCCGTTCCCGGGTCAGCGCATCAAGCCGCCGTACGTGGCCGCCTACGTGCTGCTCGACGGTGCCGACATCCCGTTCCTGCACCTGGTCACCGAGATCGACGCGGCCGATGTCCGGATGGGCATGCGGGTCCAGGCGGTGTGGAAGCCCCGCGAGGAGTGGGGCCTGGGCATCGACAACATCTCGCACTTCAAACCATCCGGCGAACCCGACGCCGACTACGACTCGTACAAGCACCACCTGTAAAGGGCCACAATGACTTCCAGTGAAGTAGCGGTCGTCGGGTTCGCGCATGCCCCGCATGTGCGCCGCACCGACGGCACCACGAACGGCGTCGAGATGCTGATGCCGTGCTTTGCCAAGCTGTTCACCGAGTTGGGCCTGCAGCAGACCGATATCGGTTTCTGGTGCTCGGGCTCCTCGGATTACCTTGCCGGCCGGGCATTTTCGTTCATCTCCGCCATCGACTCGATCGGCGCGGTGCCGCCGATCAACGAGTCGCACGTCGAGATGGACGCCGCTTGGGCGCTGTACGAGGCCTACATCAAGATCCTGACGGGCGAGGTCGACACCGCGCTGGTCTACGGCTTCGGCAAGGGCAGCGCCGGCACCCTGCGCCGGGTGCTGGCCCTGCAGACCGACCCGTACACCGTCTCGCCGCTGTGGCCGGACGCCGTCTCGATGGCCGGCCTGCAGGCCCGGTTCGGCCTGGACGCCGGTAAGTGGACCGCCGAGCAGATGGCGCAGGTGGCGCTGGACTCGTTCGCCGTCGCCGAGCGCGTCGACCGCCTCGAGTCCGCGACCAGCGTGAGCGAGCTGCTGTCGCGGCCGTTCTTCGCCGACCCGCTGCGCCGTCACGACATCGCGCCGATCACCGACGGCGCGTCGGCGATCGTGCTGGCCTCGGCCGACAAGGCGCGCGAGCTGCGCGAAAACCCCGCCTGGATCACCGGTTTCGAGCACCGCATCGAGACGCCGATCCTGGGTGCCCGTGATCTCACGGTGTCGACGTCGACCGCCGCTTCGGCCGCCGCCGCCACCGGTGGGGACACCGGCTCCATCGACATCGCCGAGTTGCACGCGCCGTTCAGCCACCAGCAGCTGATCCTCACCGAGGCGATCGGGTTGAAGGACTCGACCAAGATCAACCCGTCGGGTGGCGCCTTGGCCGCCAACCCGATGTTCTCCGCCGGCCTGGAGCGCATCGGCTTCGCCGCCGAGCACATCTTCAACGGCTCGGCGAACCGCGTCCTGGCCCACGCCACGAGTGGTCCTGCGCTGCAACAGAATCTGATTGCCGTCCTGGAGGGTAAGAACTGATGGCGAACAAAGCTGCCGTCCTCGGTACGGGACAGACCAAGTACGTCGCCAAGCGTTCCGACGTCTCGATGAACGGCCTGGTGCGCGAGGCCATCGACCGCGCGCTCGCGGACTCCGGTTGCACGATGGCCGACATCGACGCCGTCGTCGTCGGCAAGGCACCGGACTTCTTCGAGGGCGTCATGATGCCCGAGCTGTTCATGGCCGACGCCACCGGCGCCACCAACAAGCCGCTCATCCGCGTGCACACCGCCGGTTCGGTGGGTGGCTCGACCGCGATCGTCGCCGCCAGCCTGGTCAAGTCCGGCAAGTACCGCCGCGTCCTGACCATGGCGTGGGAGAAGCAGTCCGAGTCGAATGCCATGTGGGCACTGTCGATTCCGGTGCCGTTCACCAAGCCCGTCGGTGCCGGCGCGGGCGGTTACTTCGCCCCGCACGTGCGCGCCTACATCCGCCGCTCGGGCGCGCCCGAGCACATCGGCGCCATGGTGGCGGTCAAGGACCGGCTCAACGGCGCCAAGAACCCGCTGGCGCACCTGCACCAGCCCGACATCACCGTCGAGAAGGTGATGTCATCGCAGATGCTCTGGGACCCAATCCGTTTCGATGAGACCTGCCCGTCGTCGGACGGCGCGGCCGCCCTGGTCATCGGCAATGAGGAAGTGGCCGACGCCCGCGTCGCCGAGGGGCACCCGGTGGCCTGGATCCACGCCACCGCGCTGCGCACCGAGCCGCTGGCCTACTCGGGCCGCGACCAGGTGAACCCGCAGGCCGGCCGCGACGCGGCCGCTGCCCTCTGGCGCGACGCCGGGATCACCAGCCCGATCGACGAAATCGACTGCGCCGAGGTCTATGTGCCGTTCTCCTGGTACGAGCCGATGTGGCTGGAGAACCTCGGCTTCGCGCCCGAGGGCGAAGGCTGGAAGCTGACCGAGGCCGGCGAGACGGCCATCGGCGGTCGGATTCCGTTCAACGCCTCCGGCGGTGTGCTGTCGTCGAATCCCATTGGCGCATCCGGCATGATCCGCTTCGCCGAGTCGGCCATCCAGGTCATGGGCAAGGCCGGCGACCACCAGGTCGAGGGCGCCCGTAAGGCGCTGGGCCACGCGTACGGCGGTGGCGCACAGTACTACTCGATGTGGGTCGTCTCGAGCGACAAGCCCGGAAAGAACTGACATGACGGTTTCCGACCCGAATCACCCCGCGCACCTGGCCGGCAAGCGGTCCCGCGATGCCGTGGCCGCCCGCGACAAGGAGGCCTGGCTGGCCAACTTCGCCGACGACGCCATCGTGCAGGACCCGATCGGGCCGTCGTTCCTCGATCCCGAGGGCAAGGGGCACCGCGGCAAGGAAGCCATCTCGGCCTTCTGGGACAAGGCGATCGCGCCCACCGACAGTCTCGTGTTCAACTTCGAGACCACCTACCAGTGCGGTGACGAGGAAGCCAACGTCGGCAACATCGTGACCACCATCGGCGGGCACGACTTCACCACCCACGGCGTCTTCACCTACCGCGCCAACGAGGCCGGGCAACTCCTGGCGCTGCGCGCCTTCTGGGAAGCGCCGCGTACCTCGTGATTTGTGCACGATTTTCCGCGCTGGCCGCGGAAAATCGTGCACAAATCGCTCGTTAGAAAGTCCAGGAGCCCGACGGCTGCAGGACGAAGCCGTGGCCGCCGCCGGTGGAGTCGATGCAGGCGGTGACGCCACCGGCCACCACGCCGCACGTCATCGTCGTCAGAGTGACCTTCTCCCCCGGCGCGAGTAGTGGTGCGCCGGCCAGATCGGTCGGGTAGTCACCGCGGTAGTTGCTGATCGTGCCCTCGTTGGCCGCGTGCAGCTGCGCCACCCCGAAATCGCGGGGCGCCTTGGCGTTGGGATCGGCGGTGACGGGCAGGCCCGTCGTCCCCGGCACCGGGCCGTAGCACCGCACGCTCGGCGCCACGCCGCCCAGCGCGCTGATGAGGCATGCCAGGCCCTCGGGTGTTGAGAACTTCACCACCTGCTGATCGGTGCGCTGGTAGGTCGCCAGATGCGTCGACGTGACGACGCTGAAGCCCGTGAAGTCGGGAAAGTTGGGCGGCGGCGCGGCGTGCGCGGACGGAGCCGTCAGCGCAATGGAGGCACCGGCCAGGACGACGAGCGGCAGCTTCATGCGCCCAGTCTTGGCCGAACGTCGGCCCGAATGTCAGATTTCCACGAAATCCGGGCGCTACAGCTCTTCGAGACCCGTCAGGTAGCGCTCTGCCAGTTCGCGGTAGGCCTGCGGATTGGTGTTGATCCACGTCTCGGCACCGGTTCCGGAGATCGGGCCGCGAATCTTGGCCGGCGAACCCACGACCAGCACTTCGTCGGGGATCTTGGTTCCGGCGACCACCAGCGAATGGGCGGCGACCAGGCTGCGGCGGCCGATCACCGCGCCGTCGAGGATGGTGCTGTTGTTGGCGATGAGTGCTTCGGCACCGACATGGGCGCCGTGCACGACGCACAGGTGCGCGATGGTCGCGCCGGGCCCGATGTCGACCGGAATGCCGGGAGGGGCGTGCAGCACCGACCCGTCCTGCACGTTTGCACCGTTGCGGATGACGACGGGCGCGTAATCGGCGCGCAGAACCGCGTTGAACCACACCGAGGCCCCGGCTTCGACACGAACATCGCCGATCAGCACGGCGGTGGGGGCGATGAACGCCGTGGGGTCGACGACCGGGCTCCGGCCCTCGAAGGAGTAAAGCGGCATGGACAGAACCTACCCCGTCGCTTCGCTCGCCCTCGCAATACACCGCAGGTGGGGACGCTTGCATTGCGCTGCACCGAGGAAAAACTGTAACGTGTTCTAGTTACTAGGCACAGATTGGGAGGCCAAGGTGAGCACCGAAACCGCGGGGGTTCGCGAGATCGATACCGGCGTGCTGCCGGACCGCTTTGCCCGTGGATGGCACTGCGTGGGTCCTGTGAAGAACTTCCTGGACGGCAAGCCGCATTCGTTCGAGGCGTTCGGCACCAAGTTGGTGGTGTTCGCGGACTCGAAGGGTGACCTGAAAATCCTGGACGGCTACTGCCGCCACATGGGCGGTGACCTGTCGCAGGGCACCATCAAGGGGGATGCGGTCGCATGCCCGTTCCACGACTGGCGCTGGGGCGGCGACGGCAGGTGCCAGCTGGTGCCCTACGCCAAGCGCACGCCGCGCCTGGCCCGTACCCGCGCCTGGCACACCGACGTCCGTGGCGGTCTGCTCTTCGTGTGGCACGACCACGAGGGCAACCCGCCTCAGGAAGAGGTGCGGATCCCCGAGATCCCCGAATTCCACAGTGACAACTGGACCGACTGGCAGTGGAACTCGCTGCTGATCGAGGGCAGCAACTGCCGCGAGATCATCGACAACGTCACTGACATGGCGCACTTCTTCTACATTCACTACGGCCTGCCGACGTACTTCAAGAACGTCTTCGAAGGTCACATCGCCAGCCAGTACCTGCACAACGTGGGCCGGCCGGACATCGGTGGCATGGGCACCCAGTACGGCGAGGCGCACCTGGATTCGGAGGCCTCGTACTTCGGGCCGTCGTTCATGATCAACTGGCTGCACAACAACTACAGCGGCTACAAGGCCGAGTCGATCCTGATCAACTGCCACTACCCGGTCAGCCAGGACGCGTTCGTGCTGCAGTGGGGCGTCATCGTCGAAAAGCCCAAGGGCATGGACGAAAAGACCACCCAGAAGCTCGCCGACGCCATGACCGACGGGGTCAGCAAGGGCTTCCTGCAGGACGTCGAAATCTGGAAGCACAAGACCCGCATCGACAACCCGCTGCTGGTCGAAGAAGACGGCGCCGTCTACCAGATGCGCCGCTGGTACCAGCAGTTCTACGTCGACGTCGCCGACATCACCCCGGACATGACCGACCGCTTCGAGCTGGAGATCGACACCACGGTCGCCAACGAGAAGTGGCAGGGCGAAGTGGCCGAGAACCTGCGCCTGCAGGCCGAGGCCAAGGAATCAGCAGAGCAGTCCAGCTGATGCCCCAGCACAGCGAGCGGGATCAGGCTCGGAGCCCATTCGTCGGCACCGCCGACGAAGCCGAGAGCCTGGCCCGTTCGATGCTGCAGCTGATGGGTCACGGCGAAGACGACGACCACGCCCATCCCGCATCCGATGCGCCGGCGAACGGATCCTGGTCCAAGGCACCGGATTTCGCCGGCGACCCGGTGCGCCTGGCCGCGGTTCGTGAAGCCACCGCGGCCGACCGGCAGCGGTACCTGACCTCGGGTCTGGTTCCGGTCGACTGCCGGTTCTGCCACTCGACGGTCTCGGTGAAGAAGTTGGGTCCGGAACACACTGCGGTGCAGTGGAATTCGGAGGCGACGCAGCGGTGCGCATATTTCAGCGAGATCCGCGCCGAAGGCGGCGATCCCAGTCGCAGCCGCTCGTGCCCCAAGATGTCCGACAGCATCAAGCACGCGGTCGCCGAGGGATGCCTGGAGGAGTTCTCCACCGCTCCCTCCCCCGGCGACGGCTGAGTTTCTCTCGCGCAGAAACGCGAAAACCCCCTGAATCAGTTGATTCAGGGGGTTTTCGCGATCGTCCGGCCGCTACAGGTTGGCGAAGCGCTCCTTGACCTGCTCCTCGGTCAGCCCGTAGTCGGACAGCGAGTAGGTGTGCTTCGGCGCGCGCGGACCCTGCTGGCTCTGCGCGTGGCTCTCGGTGATGGCCTGGCGTGCGGCATCGGTGAACTCGATGCCGAACGTGCGGTAGATGCCCTCGACGGCGCCGACCGGGTCCTTGATGAACTCGAAGTAGTCGACATCGCAGAACTGCTTGGGATCATGCTTGGCCCGTTCGGCATTGAACAGCTCCAGGCCGCGCGACCACGTCTCCATCGAGTCGTCACCGATCACCTTGCCGGTGAAGGTGTTCGACCAACCCTCCGTGGTGTGCTGCGCGAGCGAGCACATCGACGCCATGATGGTCTCGGCCGGTCGGTGGCATTGCACCACCAGCGCGTCCGGGTACACCTTGAACAGCGCATCCAGCGCGAACAGGTGGCTGGGATTCTTGAGCACCCAACGCTTTTCGGGCTCGTTCAGCCCGATCAACTGCAGGTTCTTGCGGTGCCGCTGGTAGGACTTCGTCCAGTCCTGCCGGGCCAGCCACTGCGCGTACGACGGGACGTGCGCCAGCGTCTCGTAGGACACCGAGTGCAGCGACTGACGCAGCAGCTGCCAGCACTCCTCGACCTCGTCGGCCGTCATGAAGTGCAGGCCCGTGTAGTCCGGGTTCTCCTCGTGAGCCTGCTTGAACCGCGCATCGAGCGCACTGAATACCGGGTTGTCCGGCCAGGTTTCGCGCGGCGGCCGCGGCTGCGGGAACTCGGCCAGCCACATCTCCAGGCCCTGGTGTCGCGGGTCGGCCGTCAGCAGCCGGTGGATCACCGTGGTGCCGGTGCGCGGCAGGCCGGTGACGAAGATCGGCCGCTCGATCGGCACATCGGCGTGCTGCGGGTACTGCTTGAACGCCGCGTTGGACACCAGACGCGCCACCAGCGCGTTGCGGGTGAAGAACCGCTGCATCTTGCTGCCGAGCTCGGTCAGGTCGGCCTCGCGCTGGTACGAATCCAGCAGCACGCCAAGGGCTTCCAGATAGTTGTCGTCGTCACCACCGAAGTCGTCCAGGCCGCAGGCCTTGACGGCCGAGGCGTGCAGGTCCTCGACAGTGCCGACGTTCGTCCGAAGTGCGCTCATGCCTTGTACTCCCCGCAGTTGACGTCGAGCGACTGACCGGTGATGCCACTGGCCAGGTCGCTGGCCAGGAACAGGATGGCAGAAGCCACCTCGTCCTCGGTCGGCAGGCGCTTCAGGTCGGAGCCGGCGGCCGACGCCGCGTAGATCTGCTCGACGGTGGTGCCGTACTTCTGCGCCTGATGGCTGAAGTAACCCTCCAGGGTTTCGCCCCAGATGTAGCCCGGCATCACGGAGTTCACGCGGATGCCCTTCTCGCCCAGCTCGGTCGAGAGGGTCTGCGACATGGCCAGCAGCGCCGACTTCGCCATCTTGTAGGCGCCGTACTTGGCCTGCGAATGCCGCACGACCATCGAATTCACGTTCACCACAGAGCCTTTGGCCGTCTCGAGCGCCGGGGTGAAGCCCTGCGTCATGCGCAGCGCACCGAACACGGTCAGCTCGATCGCATCGCGCATGTGCTCGAAGGTCGTGTTCGCGAAGGGCTTCATCGACGGCACCCGGAACGCGTTGTTGATCAACACGTCCGCCTTACCGAACTCCTCCGTGGTACGGGCCACCACATTGGCGACCTGCTCCTCGTCGGTGATGTCGGCGCCCACCACCAGCGCGCGCCGGCCCAGCTCCGTCACCTCCTTGGCGACGACCTCGAGCCGTTCCACCGTGCGGGCCACCAGCACCAGGTCGGCACCGTTCTCCGCACATCGGCGCGCCAGCGTCGTTCCGAGCCCAGGCCCGACGCCGCTGATCACCACGACCTTTCCATCGAGCAGTCCACTCACGGTCAGCCCACCATCCTCTCGCCAATAAGCCTCTGGCGCAGTGCAATCCGCGCGCGCCAATCTTCTTCGGAAATCTTGTTGGTCTCGTAGAACGGCAGCTTCGAGGCCACCTCGTCGAGACCCACGACCTCGCACGTCGGGCCGTCCTCGGCCGTCAGCTCGCGCGACACCCGCTGCCAGCGGAACTGCAGGTAGCCCCTGGCGTGACCGAGCGTCTCGCACCAGTTGGTCACGCCGGGGTTGTTCTCCGACACCACGATCCGGATCTTGCCGTCCGGATCCGCCTGCGCCTGAGTGCCGTTCAGCGACGTCTGGTGATTGATGTAGTCCAGCGAGATGTACCAGAGACTGCCGAGCTGGAAGCCCAGGTAGGGCGCGTCCGTCACCGGCAGCGTGATGACCATGGCCTGGTCGGGCGTCATGTCGTAGTGCCCGACGGACGAATACTGCGTGGCCAGCCCGCCCGGGGTCAGCCGCGGCGCGGTGAGGGTGTTGACCGGCAGGTTGTCGTAGAACCACTTCGGGAACTGCAGCCAGGTCTTGACGCGCTGCACCAGCTGCTTGCCGGCGACGGCGTACCGCTTCTCGATCAGTTCACGGGTCAACGGCTCGGGTGCGGTGCCCGCAGTGTCGGTGCGGGAGATCGCGAACGAACCGCGCTGCGCCGACCAGTCGTTGTAGACCTCGCGGATCACCAGCTGCGCCGGGGTGGCCGGGGTGAACCGCCACTCGAACGTGCCGTCGGCGGCGATGTCGAGCTTGCGGTCGTCGAACGCCGTCTCGCTGTCCGGCACGTTGGCGTCGGTGTATTCACCGCCGAGCAGCTGGAAGCTCACGTCGGTCGTGGTGCCGCGACGGCCGGTGACGACGTACTCGTGACCCGGCTGCACGCGGGTGCCGAAGTACATGGTGTCGGGGTTGTCGAGGCCCATCTTCTCGAACGGACCGGTGCCGCTGTGCAGGAACGGGTGGTCCTTGTCGTAGTCGAACGCAACGTGGGTGCACGACGCGATACAACCGGCGAGGTATTGCAGGCCTTCGAGCAGATCGGCCTCGGATTCGATGAACGGCGCCGCGGCGACGAGGCGCTCCGCCTCGGCGACGGCGTCGACGAACGACTGCGTGAACATACGGTCAACACCCTTCCGTTCCAATATTGGAACGCATCGGTAGATATTCCGACTGAAGGGTAGAACGTGTTCCAGTTGTCGTCAATGCCGCGCATTACCGTCGTGCCGCTCGACCTGCGGCTTCGCCTCGATCCTCCTCTGACCTCCCACCTCGGCACAACGGTCCATATTTGGACCGATGTCGTACATTCCTAGCCATGACCGACACCGGCCGCGCGTCGCCACCCACCGCCCGCGTCGTCGCGGTGCTGGATTTCCTGGCCAGTCACCCCCAGGAACAATTCGGGCTGTCCGAGTTGGCGCGCCGGCTCGACCTCAGCAAGCCCACCTGCCTGGGCATCGTCACCACGCTCGCCGACGCCGGTTACCTGGTACGTGACGCGGCCGAGAAGACCTACCGGCTGGGCCCGCGGTTGATCACACTGGGCCACACCGCGCAGGAGTCCATGCGCATCAGTCCGGCCGCGCGGGCGGAACTGCGCAGGCTGTCGGAGGCCTTCAACGCGACGGCGGCCCTGTCGGCTGTCGTCGACGACCGCATCACGCTACTGGAACTCGTTGCCCCGCACGGCAGTCCGGAGCCGGTACAGGTCGGGCAGAGCTACCCGTTCGCGCCGCCGGTCGGCCTGATGTTCGTGCTGTGGGATGAGCGCGCGGTGCGCGACTGGCTCGCCAAGGAGCCGACGATCCCGCTGCGCACCGACAGCGCGCGACTGGAACGGGTGATCGCCGAGTGCCGCGAATCGGGCTATCTCGTGGAGCGGCTGACACCGGGCGGCAGGCGGCTGTACGCCATGATGGCCGGCATGTCGAGCAACCTGCCCGACGAATTACGGGTTCTGCTGGGCGAACTCGTCTCCGACATCGGCGAGCGCGTGTACCTGCCGAGCGAATCGAGCGCGGCGGCGGGCGGGCGCGCCAAGCACGACATCAGCGTCATCGCAGCGCCCGTGTTCGACCACCACCAACGTCAGGTGATGGTGCTGTCACTGCAGATCGGCCATGCCCTGACCGACGCGGAGATCAGTAAGCGAGCACGCGGGCTGGTGGCCGCCGCCGCGACGCTGACGGCGCAACTCGGCGGCTCCCAGCCCGGCCGGACGTGAGTTCGGCCAGTGACGGCTAGACGCCGTTGAGGACGGCCAGCGCGTCGGTCGGCGCGACCTGCAGGCCGCAGCGGTCCTTGAAGGCGGCCAGCGGAGCCTGGATGCCGCGCAGCGCGTCGGCCTCGTCGGGGTGGGCCTTGAAGTAGTTGTCGAACTGGCTCATGGCGGCGAACGCCGACTGCCGGGTGGCGTCGAGCAGCGCGGCGTCGGCATCCGGGTGCGCGGCGAAGTAGTCCGACAGCTGCAGCGTGACCGAGCTGATGGTCTTGGCGAGCGTCGCGGTGCTGCAGTCGGCGACGGTGGCGGCCGGGGCGACGGTGGTCGTCGTCGTGGTCGACGGCGCCGTGGCGGACGTGGTGGGCGTCGCCGAGGTGGTCGGCGTCGCGGCGGTGGTCGCGGTCGTGGTCGGCGACGCGGTGGCCGACGTCGTCGGCGAGGTCGGGCTCACGGGATCGGCCGATGCCCGCGGCACGACAAGGGCGGCACAGGCGGCGCCCAGGGCGATGAAGCCGAGGGTGGAACGGCCGAACGTCACGGCACGAGTCATGGAATCCTCCTTTGTTCTGGCCGCATCCGTCTTCCCCGGCCTCTGGGGGTGTTTCGCTCGGCCCGGTGCAGCTGTTACACAAGCGACGAAAGTTGCAGGTCAGCGTGGCTTGAAGCGGCAAATATTCGCTTTCGTGAATTAGCTCGGCTGTGCTGGTATTGGGGCATGCGCGCTTCGCCCTGGCCACTGGCGGAACTGGAGGTGATCACTCCGGTTCTGCGGCTCTGCCATGTGACCGACGAACTGGCCGACGAACTCGCCCGGCTGGCCGCCCAGGGCATCCACGATCCGGCCACCATGCCGTTCTCGGTCCCGTGGACCGACGCGGTCTCCCCGGAACTTGAACGCAACACCGTCCAGTACTTCCGGCAGACCCGCGCCGAGGTGTCGACGGAGCACTGGGACGTGCCGATGGCCGTCATCGTCGGCGACGACGCCGTGGGCGTCTGCACGGTGACCGCCGACGGCTTTCCCGCCCGCCGGACCGTGTCCACCGGCTCGTGGCTGGGCCGCCGCTATCAGGGCCGCGGCCTGGGCCGGGAGATGCGCACGGCCGCACTGCAGCTGATCTTCGCCGGATTCGACGCCGACGTCGCGACCACCCGGGCCTGGCACGACAACGCGGCGTCGCTCGGCGTCACGCGGTCGCTGCCCTACGTACAGACCGGCTCGTCACGGCAATCACGGCGCGGGGTCTTCGACACCATGCTGGAGTTCACCATGACGCGCGACCAATGGGAGTCCTTGCGCCGCAACGATATCGAGTTGGTCGGCGTCGACCCTGTGGTCGACCAGCTCGGGCTGCGCCGGAACTGAACCGACGGACACCAGAAATTGGCGTCCGGAACCGGTGCGCCAGGCTCATAGGCTCGAGGAGTGACATACGACGACGCCGAGTGGCACTACGACAGCGTGGGGGAACTCGACCTCGATGTGAGCGCGGCAAGCACCCACATCGGGATGTTCATGGCGTGGTTGGCGTTGCACGGCCTCACCCGGTCCGATTGCAATCCAACCGAATTGCACAACCGGACCATCACGCCCGGCGAGTACCTGCGCCGGTACTGCGTGAATCAGATCGACCCGTCGATGCTGACCGACACCGGAAACGCTTTCGCCGAGGCGGGTTACCGGACCTACCTCTCGCAGTACCGCAATGTGCCGGCCGTCGCTCGTCATGGCGAGAGGTACGGCGAACCGGACACGTGGGAAACCTACGACGACGTCGCCCAGATGGTCGATGAGCTGTACGCCGAGTGGCGGTCTGCCGTCAGCTGACAGACGCCAGGGCGAACGGCAGCACTGCGGGTGCCCCGGCGGTGCGCAACACCTGCGTCGCCATGGTCATGGTCCAGCCGGTGTCGACGAGATCGTCGACCAGCAGCACCGGACCGCTCACGTCCAACGCGGGCGCCTCCCACGAATCCACCAGCGCCGCAACCCGATACGCCGAGTTCGCCGCCGTCACCGGACGCCGCTGCGGCCGGTAGTACAGCGTGCCCAGGTTCTGCAGCCGGCCCAGCTCCGCCAGCCGGGTGACCAGCGAGCCGATCAGCTGCGGATGCCGTTCGGAGTCCAGACCCATCACCGCCACCGGACGTTCCTTCCAGTTCCAGGCCTTGAGGACCGCCACGGCCGCCTGCACGACGGCGTCGGGCACCTCGGCGTCGGGCCCGTCGAGCAACTGGCGCAGCCGGGCACCCCAGCCCAGGTCGGTCAGCCGCCCGATGACCCGCCCCGGCTCGGCACCGCCGGATATGCGGCCGGACAACCCGATTCCCAGGGAGCCGAGGCCCGTCGGCCACTGTTTGCGCGGGGCGATCTCCACGCCGGGCCGCATGAGCTGATCGCGCACCGTCGACGCCGCCTCGGCATCGACGTCGGCGGTGTAGCGCGCACCCGCACAATTGTCGCACCGGCCGCAGCTGCGACCGTCGAGCTCGGGATCGTCGAGTTGGCTGCGCAGGAACACCATTCGGCACTCGGTGGTCGATTGGTAGTCCAGCATGGCCTGCTGCTCGCGCTGCCGCGCGGCGTCCAGGTTGCGGTAGCGCTCCTCGTCGTACGACCACGGCTCGCCGGTGCTGATCCAGCCGCCCTTGACGCGGCGCACCGCACCGTCGACGTCCAGCACCTTGAGCACCATCTCGAGCCGCGACCGGTTGAGGTCGACCAACGGTTCCAGGGCCGCGGTGGACAGTGCGCGGTCCGGCTCGAGTTCACCGATCACCTTGCGGACCAGGGCTTCCGACGGGAAGGCGACCGACGCGAAGTATCGCCAGATGTCGGCATCCTCTTTGCCCGGCAACAGGATCACCTCGGCGCTGGACGTGGCGCGGCCGGCACGGCCGACCTGCTGGTAGTACGCGATGGGCGACGACGGAGCGCCCAGGTGCACGACGAAGCCCAGGTCGGGTTTGTCGAAGCCCATGCCCAGCGCCGAGGTGGCGATGAGCGCCTTGACCCGGTTGTTCAGCAGGTCGGCTTCCAGCTGTTCGCGTTCGGCGGCCTCGGTGGAGCCGGTGTATGAGGCGACGGTGTGGCCCTGCTCGCGCAGGAGCGCGGCGATGTCGTGGGCCTGCGACACCGTCAGGGTGTAGACGACGCCCGAGCCGGGCAGCGAATCCAGATGCGCCGCAAGCCAGGCCGCCCGTTGCGCCGGTCCGCCGGCGTGCACCACGGACAGGCGCAGTGATTCCCGGTCCAGGCCACCGCGCAGCACCAGGGTATCGCCGCCCCCGACGCCCAGCTGCGCGGCGACGTCCTGCACCACGCGGTCGTTGGCGGTCGCGGTCGTGGCGAGAACCGGTATGCCCGAACCCAATTCACCGATCAGGGTGCGGATGCGCCGGTAGTCGGGCCGGAAGTCGTGGCCCCAGTCGGAGACGCAGTGCGCCTCGTCGACGACGACCAGGCCGGCATCGGCGGCCAACGCAGGCAGGACGGCGTCGCGAAAATCGGGGTTGTTCAACCGCTCCGGGCTGACCAGCAGCACGTCGAGGTCGCCGGAGGCGACCCGCTGGTGCACCTCGTCCCATTCGGTGACATTGCTGGAGTTGATGGTGGCGGCGCGGACGCCCGCACGTTCGGCTGACGCCACCTGGTTGCGCATCAGAGCGAGCAGCGGCGAGACGATGACGGTCGGGCCGCGGCCGGCGGCCCGCAGCAGCTTGGCGGCGATGAAGTACACAGCGGACTTGCCCCACCCGGTGCGCTGCACCACCAGCGCTCGGCGGCCCTGGACCACCAGGGCCTCGATGGCCACCCACTGGTCGTCGCGCAGCACCGCGCCGGGGCCGGCGAGCTGTTCGAGCAGGGCCTGCGCGTCAGTACGCGTAGGTGTTGCGGGGCTTGGGGATTGGCTCGGCACTGGTCACTTCCATGGTCGGGACGAAATTCGTGGACGGATTGGATGTCCCGGGTACCACCTTGCCCTGCACCTTCAGCCAGGTGTCTTTCGGGTGCGATCCGAGGTCGCCGGTCAGGTGGATGCGGGCCAGTTGCGCGTCGGCGGCGCAACACACGATCACGACGCGGGCCAGGTCGTCGCCCATGGTGAACCCGGTGACGGTGATGGTCCGTCCTTCAAGGCTTTTCGTGGAGTCCGCGGCCGCCCGCAGCACGACCTCCGGCAGCGACACCGCGCCGTCGGCCGGCAGCGGTGGGAAGGCCCGCTTCGGCGGGGCCACCGCGGCGGTGACGGTCTCGGCGCCGACGGCGCTCATCGGCGGCACGCTGACGAACGCGGTCAGCGCCACCGGGATGAGGAGCAGCCATGCCAGCAGTCCGCGATGGTGATGACCACCCGGCGGCCCGTGGCGCAGGTCCCGCACCAGGCACACCACAGCGAGCGCCACCAACAGGACGGCCGCCACGACCAGCCACGGGAACAGCGCCGGTTTCACGAAATTCAGGTAGGTGCCCTTCACCGCGATCAGGCCCGTGCTCAGCCCGATCAACAGCACCAGGATGTTCTGGGTTTCCCGGCTCACGACGCACCCCCGAGCAGCAGCAGCCCGACGGCCGTCGCACAGACAGTGGCGACCACCAGCGTCACCGGCGCGAATCGCACGGCGAACGGCCGGCCGAACACGCCGGCCTGCATGGCGAACAGCTTGACGTCCACCGCGGGGCCGACCACCAGGAACACCAGGCGCGGCACCAGCGGGACCATGGTCAGGCTGGCCGCGACGAACGCGTCGGCCTCCGAACACAGCGCCAGCACGACGGCCAGCAGCGCCATGGTCACCACGCCGACCACCAGGTTGCCGGCCACCTGCTCGAACACCCACGACGGCACGGCCGCGCGCAGCACCGCCGCCGCACCGGCGCCGACCACCAGATAGGCCGCGGACTGCAGGAAGTCGTGCCGGGCCGCCTCGGCGAAGACGGTGAAGCGCGATGCGCCCTCGTCGTGGTGGGCGGGCAGCGTGCGGGTCACCCATTCGGCGCGGCCCCAGCGCTGCCACAGCAGCCCCATCACCACCGCGGTCAGCAGTGATGCCACACACCGCGCCACCACCATCTGCGGCTGGCCGGGGAAGGCGACGGCCGTCGCCACCAGCACCACCGGGTTGATCGCCGGGGCGGACAGCATGAAGGTCAGGGCGGCCCCGGCCGTCTCCCCGCTGAACAACCGGCGCGCCACGGGCACCGAGCCGCATTCGCAACCGGGCAGCGCGGCACCGCCGACGCCCGCCACCGCCACCGCGAGCGCCGGCCGGCGCGGCAGCAGGCGGGCCAGCCGCTCCGGGGTGAGATATGCGGCCACGAGGCCACTGACGATGACGCCCAGCACCAGGAACGGCAGAGCCTGCACGAAGACGCCGCAGAACACCGTGGCCGCGGCGGCCAGGCGGGCATGGTCGGTCAGGACACCGCTGACCCAGGAACCCGACAGCGCCAGTGCGGTGAGGGCGATGAGCAACAGTTCCATCGACCCGGCCCGCCGCCGGCGCTCCGGCGCCAGTGTGGATTCGTCCCCGGCCATGCGCCCATCTTGCCGGGCAAGTCTGACAAGTCGCTCGCTACGTCGCTTGTGGCTGGGTCGGGACGACCGGGATCCGGCCCGCGCTCGCGCCGCCGTCGACCGCCAGATCCGCACCCGTCATGTACGACGACGCGTCCGACGCCAGGAACGCCACCACTTCGGCGACTTCCTCCGGCGCACCGACGCGGGTCAGCGGCGCACCCGGGTGCCCGCCGAGCCCGCGTTCGATCGGCAGGTGCGCCACCATCGGGGTGTCGATCATGCCGGGGTAGACGGTGTTGACCCGAATCCCCATGGGGCCCAATTCGATTGCGGCGACCTTGGAGAATCCGCGCAGACCCCACTTGGACGCGCCGTAGGCGCTGTAGCCGGCCAGCCCCTGCAGGCCGGCCTGTGAGGACACATTGATGATCGAGCCGCCGCCGCCGGCCCGCATGGGTTCGACGACGGCCTTGGTGCCCAGGAACGGACCGATCAGGTTGACGCGCAGCTGCCGCTCCCACGATTCGGCGGTGTGGTCCAGGAGCGGTTCGACGGTGCAGATCGCCGCGTTGTTCACGAGCGCGTCGATGCGGCCGAACTCAGACAGTGCGAGCTCCACCGTTGTCCGCCAATCGCTTTCGCTGCCGACGTCGTGCCGCTGGAAGCGGGCGGCGGCGCCGATCGACGCGGCGACCGCCTCGCCCTCGTCGACCAGGACGTCGGTGAGCACCACCTGCGCGCCGAGCGCGGCGAACAGCCGCGCCTCGGCCTCACCCTGACCACGCGCTGCGCCGGTGATGATCGCGACCTTGCCGGCCAGATTCATGACTAGTCGCTGTCCTGGTCGATGCCGGTCAGCATGAGTTCGGAGACCCGGCGCGGGGTCTCGGTGAGGTACGCCATGGCCGCGATGCGCTTGGGCAGGATGACGTGCTTCTTCTCCTTCTCGACGGCATCGGCGATGGCCTCGGCGACCATGTCGGCGTCCAGCGGCTCCTGCGGGATCATCCGGAACTTGAGCGACCGTTCGATGGTGCGGCGCGCCGGCCCGAACGACCGGATGTGGTCGATCATGTCGGTCTTGACCTCACCGATCTGAACCAGCGTGGTGTTGACCGGCTTGTTGCGGAGCTCGGAGCGGATACCGGCGGTGAAGTGGCTGAGCCCGGCCTTGGAGGCGCCGTACAGGGTGACGCCGGGCCCGGTCGAGATGGCGCCCATCGAGGACACGTTCACGATGTGGCCGCGGCCGCGCTTGATCATCAGCGGCATCGCCTGGCGGCACAGCTCCATGGGGGCAATCAGGTTGACCTGCAACAGGTCTCGCACATCCGCCGACGACGCCTCATAGAAGCGGCCGACGCGGTCCACACCGGCGTTGTTGATGATGACGTCGACGGGACCGTCGGCCTCGACACGGCCGATCAGCTGCTCGACCGCCGCCGGATCCATCAGGTCAGCGGGATATGCCTTGCCGCCCAACTCCTTTGCGAGCTCTTCGAGCTGCTCGGCGTTGCGCGCGACGAGTGCGACATCGGCACCGCGGCGCGCCATCGCCTGCGCGATGTTCCTGCCCAGACCACGGCTGGCACCGGTCACCAGAACCCGGCTGTTCCTCAGTTGCATATCCCTACTCCATTCAGTCAGATACCGACCCGGCGGAGCCCTCGGGCTCCGCGTCGCGACGCCGAGTCAGCTCATGGTGAGCACGCTAAACGGGGTGTGAGCCGAAATTCAGAGGTAGTTCCCGATCAACGAGACAACATGTCCGCTGGCTCACATTTTTGGCTTCATAGTGATGTATGCGACGTTTATCGGGCGAGGACAACAGCTTCCTGGCGTGGGAGAGTGCCGTCCAGCCGCAGCACACCATCAAGGCCGTCGTACTCGATCCGGCCCAGGGCCACGAGCCCATCACCTTCGAAGCCGTGCGCGCCGCACTGCCCGGTCTCGTCGACCGCGTCGAACCCCTGCAGTGGCAGCTGATGTCGCCGCGGTTCGGTGCCGGCCGGCCGTGGTGGATCACCCGCGCCCGCGGCGACTTGAACTACCACATGAAGCGCGCCACCGCCGCCGCACCGGGAACCGATCGCGAGCTCGGCGCGGAGATCGCCAAACTCTTCGAAGAGCCGCTCGACCGGGACCGCCCGGCCTGGCAGATGTGGTACATCGACGGTCTGGCGGACGGCCGCGTCGCGCTCGTGCTGAAGATCCACCACGCGGTGGCCGACGGCATGGCGTCGCTGAACCTGCTCGAGCAGTTCTACAGCCAGGACCCCACGGACCGGCTGCCCGAGCCGTCGGCCCGCCCGGCGCCTGACGAGCACCGGCCACCGACCGCCGAGTGGCTGCCGATGGTGGCGCGCCAGCAGGTCAGGTCGCTGGCCAAATTCCCGAAGGTCCTGGCGCGCACGGCGAAGGTCACGCGCACCATCCAGAACCGGCAGAAGGCGGGCAAGCCCGGCTACGCCGAGGCCTTCATCCCGCCGGCCCTGCCGTTCAACGAGCCGCTGACCGCCCGGCGCGGCTTTGCGTTCGTCAATGTCGAGATGGATCAGATCAAGCGGGTGTCGAAGACGTTCGGCGTGAGCGTCAACGACGTCTTTCTCGCCATGTGCAGCACCGTCCTTCGCGAGTACCAGGCGTCCCGCGGCCCCGTCGGCGACGACACCATGACCGCCGTGGTGCCGGTGTCGATGCGCCCGCAGGACGGCGACCGGTGGGGTAACAAGGTCGCCCGCTGGAACGTCGAACTCGCGACCAACATCGCCGATCCGGTGGCGCGGCTGAAAGCCATCTCGGCGAACACCGCCACGGCCCGCGAAGTGCAGAGCGAGCGCGACGCCTGGCTGCAGCACGACTGGATGGAGTACTGGCCGCTGTTCAAGGTCTACTCGCGGGTGCTGCCGACCATCGGGGCGAAGGTCAAGAAGCGCCCGATGTTCAGCATGATCGCCTCGAACATGCGCGGCCCGCAGCAGACGCTGTACTTCGGCGGCGCCCCGGTCGAGAAGCTGATCTCGACCGGCCCGCTGGTCTTCCCGATGGGCATGAACATCACCGGCTGGAGCTACGAAGGCGGCATGCAGATCTGCGTGCTCACCTGTACTGACCAGGTCAAGGATCCGCAGGCCATCGCCGACCGGCTGCCGGCGGCACTGGCCGAGCTCGTGGCCCGCTGCGAGACCGCGACGGATTCCGTCACCAGCTGACCCGGCTACGCAAAACGCCGGCCGTCCCTTTCGGGGCGGCCGGCGTTTTCGCTTGCGGCAGTTAGGCCTTACCCTCGGCACGCTCGCGCTGGATCTCGAGAGCGATGTCGATCAGCTGGTCCTCCTGGCCACCGATCAGCTTGCGCTGGCCGACGCGGAGCAGCAGCTCGTGGGCGGGCACGCCGTAGCGTTCACCCTGGCGCACCGCGTGCTTGAGGAAGCTCGAGTACACGCCCGCGTAGCCCATCACCAGTGCGTTGCGGTCCAGCAGGCACTCGGCCGGCATCGCCGGGGCGACAACCTCTTCCGCGGCATCGGCGATGTCGAAGAAGTCGATGCCGGTCTTGACGCCGATCTTGTCGAACACGCCGACCAGCGCCTCGACCGGCGCATTACCGGCACCGGCACCGAACCGGCGGCACGAACCGTCGATCTGCTTGGCACCCGCGCGCACGGCCTCGACCGAATTGGCAACGCCCAGACCAAGATTCTCGTGACCGTGGAAACCGACCTGCGCGTCGTTGCCGAGTTCGGCGACCAGCGCGCCGACGCGGTCGGCGACACCCTCGAGCACCAACGCACCCGCGGAGTCCACCACGTAGATGCACTGGCAGCCGGCGTCGGCCATGATGCGGGCCTGCGCGGCCAGCTTCTCGGGAGAGATGGTGTGGCTCATCATCAGGAAGCCCACGGTCTCCAGGCCCAGTTCGCGGGCGAAGCCGAAGTGCTGGATCGAGACGTCGGCCTCGGTGCAGTGCGTGGCGATGCGGCAAATCGAGCCGCCGTTGCCCTGCGCGATCCGGATGTCTTCCTTGGTGCCGACACCCGGCAACATCAGGAAGGCGATCTTGGCGTTCTTCGCGGTCTCGGCCGCGATGGTGATCAGCTCCTGCTCCGGGGTCTTGGAGAACCCGTAGTTGAAGCTCGAACCACCGAGTCCGTCGCCGTGGGTCACCTCGATGACCGGGACGCCGGCGTTGTCGAGGGCGCCGACGATGGCGCGCACCTCGTCAGCGGTGAACTGGTGGCGCTTGTGGTGCGAACCGTCGCGCAACGAGGTGTCCGTCATCCGGACGTCCCAGGCGGCGTCGAAGAAGATGTCTCCGGGCTGAAGTGCAGTGCTCATGCGTTCGCTCCCACGATTTCCTTGGCGATCTCTTCGCCCACCTTGGTGGCCGCAGCGGTCATGATGTCCAGGTTTCCAGCGTAGGTCGGCAGGTAGTCGCCGGCACCTTCCACCTCGACGAAGATGCTGACGACGTGCTGACCGCCGTTGACCACCGACGGCTCGTCGAACTGCGGATCGTTCAGCAGCCGGTAGCCGGGCACGTAGGTCTGTACATCGGCGACGACGTCCTTGACCGACTGCGTGATGGCGGCGTGGTCGGCATCTTCGGGGATGGCGCAGAAGATGGTGTCGCGCATGATCATCGGCGGTTCGGCCGGGTTCAGGATGATGATGGCCTTGCCGTCGCGCGCCCCACCGATGTCGCGCACGCCGGCGCTGGTGGTCTTGGTGAACTCGTCGATGTTGGCCCGGGTGCCGGGGCCGGCCGAGGCCGACGACACCGACGCGACGATCTCGGCGTAGGGCACGCCCCCCTGTGCCTCGACGGCACGGCTCACCGCGTAGACCATCGGGATGGTGGCCTGGCCACCGCAGGTGACCATGTTGACGTTCATCGAGTCCAGGTGCGCCCGCAGGTTCGCCGGCGGGATCACGCCCGGGCCGACGGCGGCCGGCGTCAGGTCGATGGCCCGGATGCCGGCTTCCTCGTACCGCGGCGCGTACGCCTTGTGCACGTAGGCGCTGGTGGCCTCGAAGATGAAGTCCGGCTTCTCGCTCTGCGCCAGCAGCCAGTCCGCTCCTTCGGCGCTGGTCTCCAGCCCGAGTTTGCGGGCGCGGGCCAGGCCCTCGCTCTCCGGGTCGATACCGATCATCCAGCGCGGCTCGAGCCAGTCCGACCGCAGCAGCTTGTACAGCAGGTCAGTACTGATGTTTCCCGAGCCGACGATCGCGACGCTCGCTTTGGACGGCATGCTCACTCCTCTACAGAAACTTTGGGTATTACGCGAAAGACAGGTGGACAGAACCCAATCCGGCGAATTCGGCGACGAAGTCGTCCCCCGGCTTGGCATCGAACGCCCGCATGCAGGCACCCGGCAGCACCACGTCACCGGCCTTGAGACGCACGCCGAACTGATCGACCTTGCGCGCCAGCCAGGCCACCGCCGTCACCGGATTGCCGAGCACCGCGTCACTGCGGCCCTCGCCCAGTACCTCGCCGTTGCACTTGAGCACGGCGTCGATGTTCCGAATGTCGATGTCCTTCGGGGACACCCGCTCCTTGCCCAGCACCCAGCCGGCCGAGGATGCGTTGTCGGCGATGGTGTCGCACAACTTGACCTGCCAGTTGGTGATGCGGGTGTCGATCAGCTCGATGGCCGGCGCGAACGCAGCGGTGGCGGCCAGCACGTCGTCCTCGGTGCAGCCGGCGCCGGGCAGATCATCGGCAAGCACGAACCCGACCTCGACCTCGACCCGCGGCAACAGGTACTTCGAGGTCAGCACGGGCTTGTCCTCGAATACCTGCATGTCGTCGAGGAGGTGCCCGTAGTCGGGTTCATCCACATTCATCATTTTCTGCATGGCCTCGCTGGACAGGCCAACCTTGTGTCCCACCACGCGGGCACCTTCCGCGACCCGCTGACGAATGTTGAGCAGCTGGATCTCGTACGCGTCGACGACGTCGATGTCGGCGTAGGTGTCGGTCATCGGCGACATCGCGACCCGGCTGCGCTCAGCTTGGGCCAGCGCGGCGGCGAGCTCGGCACGCACGTTGTCGGACAGCATTCGTGAATTCCCCTAACTTCATGGACCGGCGCAGTTGTCCACAGGCCGGGCAATTCTATAACGTGTTCTACATGACTGGACAGGAGTACGACGTTGTCGTCGTCGGCAGCGGTGCAGCCGGTATGGTCGCCGCCCTCACCGCAGCCCATCAGGGCCTTTCGACAGTAGTCGTAGAAAAGGCCCCACACTATGGAGGTTCCACTGCGCGGTCAGGTGGCGGCGTCTGGATCCCGAACAATGAGATTTTGCAGCGTGCGGGGGTAAAAGACACCCCGGAAGCAGCCCGCACCTACCTGCACAAGATCGTCGGCGACGTGGTGCCCGCAGAGAAGATCGACACCTACCTGCAGCGCGGCCCCGAGATGCTGTCCTTCGTTCTGAAGAACTCGCCGCTGAAGCTGTGCTGGGTGCCGAACTACTCCGACTACTACCCGGAGGTCGAGGGCGGCCGCGCCGGCGGACGGTCCGTCGAGCCCAAGCCGTTCAACGCCAAGAAGCTCGGCGTCGACGAAAAGGGCCTGGAGCCGGCGTACGGCAAGGTCCCGCTGAACATGGTTGTGATGCAACAGGATTACGTCCGGCTCAACCAGCTCAAGCGCCACCCGCGGGGCGTGCTGCGCAGCCTCAAGGTCGGCATCCGCGCCACCTGGGCCGGCGCCACCGGCAAGAACCTGGTCGGTATGGGCCGCGCCCTGATCGCGCCGCTGCGCATCGGCCTGCAGAAGGCCGGCGTCCCAGTGCAACTGAACACCGCGCTGACCGACCTGTACTACGAGGACGGCCGGGTTGCCGGCATCTACGTCCGTGACACCAACGCTCCGGAAAGCGCTGAGCCGCAACTGATCCGGGCTCGTCGTGCGGTGATCCTGGGCAGCGGTGGCTTCGAGAAGAACCAGGAGATGCGCACCAAGTACCAGCGCCAGCCGATCACCACCGACTGGACCGTGGGCGCCAAGGCCAACACCGGCGACGGCATCCTGGCCGCCGAAAAGCTCGGCGCCGCACTGGAAATCATGGAAGACGCCTGGTGGGGGCCGACGGTGCCGCTGCCCGACAACCCGTGGTTCGCCCTGTCCGAGCGCAACTCCCCCGGCTCCATCATCGTGAACATGAACGGCAAGCGGTTCATGAACGAGTCCATGCCGTACGTGGAGGCCTGCCACCACATGTACGGCGGCCAGTACGGCCAGGGCGAGGGCCCGGGCGAGAACGTGCCGGCGTGGTTGCTCTTCGACCAGCAGTACCGCAACCGCTACATCTTCGCGGGTCTGCAGCCGGGACAACGCATCCCGAAGAAGTGGACCGAGGCCGGCGTCGTCGTCAAGGCCGACACCATCGAGGAACTGGCGGAGCTCACCAACCTGCCCGTCGATGAGCTCAAGGCCACCATCGAGCGCTTCAACGGCTTCGCCCGCAGCGGTGTCGACGAGGACTTCGGCCGTGGCAACAGCGCCTACGACCGGTACTACGGCGACCCGACCAACAAGCCGAACCCGAACCTGGGCGAGATCAAGCACGGCCCGTTCTACGCGGCCAAGATGGTGCCCGGCGACCTCGGCACCAAGGGCGGCATCGTCACCGACATCCACGGCCGCGCTCTCCGCGAGGACGGCTCGGTGATCGAGGGCCTGTACGCATCTGGCAACGTCAGTGGACCGGTCATGGGTCACACCTACCCGGGCCCCGGCGGGACCATCGGCCCCGCCATGACCTTCGGATACCTCGCGGCACTGCACGTGGCAGGAAAGGGCTGACATGCCGATCAATCTCGATGAGGCCATCGGAGCCGAACTCGCACCCGTCGAATTCTCGTGGAGCAGCAGCGATGTGCAGCTGTACCACCTGGGCCTGGGTGCCGGCGCGGACCCCATGAGCGAGCGCGAGCTGCGCTACCTGATCGACGACAAGCCGCAGGTGCTGCCGACGTTCGGCAACGTGGCGCAGAGCTTCCACGAGACCAAGGCGCCGACGGTCAAGTTCCCGGGCATCGACATCGAGCTCAGCCGGGTGCTGCACGCCAGCGAGGCCATCTACACCGATGCGCCGATCCCGCCGTCGGGCACGGGCCGTGCCGTCACCAAGTTCACCGAGATTTGGGACAAGGGCAAGGCCGCCGTCATCTGGTCGGAGACGACCGTGACCACCCTCGACGGCGCTCCGCTGTGGAAGCAGAAGCGGTCCATCTTCGCCCGCGGCGAGGGCGGATTCGGCGGCGACCGGGGTCCGTCGACCTCGGCGGCCGAGCCCGACCGCGCACCGGACCTGCAGATCGCGCTGCCCACGCTGCCGCAGCAGGCCCTGCTGTACCGGCTCTGCGGTGACCGCAACCCGCTGCACTCGGATCCGGCGTTCGCCAAGGCCGCCGGCTTCGACCGCCCGATCCTGCACGGTCTGTGCACCTACGGCATCGGCTGCAAGGCCATCGTCGACAACGTGCTCGACGGCGACGCCGGCCGGGTCCGGTCCTACGGCGCGCGCTTCGCGGGCACCGTTATCCCGGGTGAAACCTTGCAGGCCAACCTTTGGCGTGACGGTGAACGAATCACCGGCGTGCTGACGGCGCCGAGCCGGGACAACGTCGTCGTGCTTGCTGGAATCGAGCTCACGGCGTCCTGACCAGGACGTATACGGAATCGGGCGCCTGTTCGGCGGCCGATTCCGGCAAACCAGGGGCAGCGGCCGGGTCACCGCTGTCGCGTCCACCTGTATCCACAGCTGACGCTTAACCTGCTAGTTTTCGTAGTAGTCAGTAATTGTCCAATTACTCGTGACGCAACTTCCGTGGGGGAAGCCGCCCGTCGGACGACTTGGAGACAAAGGAGCCACATCACCATGAGTACCCGCAAGATCACCATCGCCATCGGCGCAGCCGCCGCATTCGGCCTGATCGCGACGCCGTTCGCCGTGGCCGACTCGACTCAGCCCGCAAGTGTGTCGCCCGCTCCGACCACCATTGCGTTCGGCAAGGACGGCAAGCTCGTCGACGGGAACACCGTCGCGGAATGGCAGATCAGCAACCTCAAGCCCAGCACCGACGTGCTGTCGCAGCACCTCAACGGCACGCTCTGGGAAGCGACGGCCGAGTACTCCGCTGAGCGCGGTAGCTCCCAGCCGTTCGTGCCGAACCTGAACGCCCGCACCGCCGACGGTGAGAACTACCGCGTGCTGTGGGGCGCGGCCACGCCGCAGGGCCTCAACCCCGCCGGCCTCGCCGAAGGGCAAGAGTCCAAGGGCAAGATCTACTTCGACGTGACGGGCGCCGCCCCGACCAGCGTCGTGTACACCGACGGGGACCGCGAAGTGATCAAGTGGCAGGGCACTGAACCCGCCACCGGTACCGCGCCGGCCGCCGCCCCCGCTCGTGGCACTGCGCCGGTGACCACGCCGGCCCCGGCTGCCGCCCCCGCCGCCGCTCCTGCTGCTGCCCCGGCGGCTGCTCCCGCCGGTCTCGGCAGCGCCGTGCCCGGCGCCACCCCGGCCGGTGCTGTTCCGGCCGCCACCGGCACGCAGCCCCCGGCCGGCACCACCACCGGTGCGGTCCCGGCGGCGACGCCGAACGGTGAGACGCCTGCCGCCACCCCGGCCGGCACCCCGGCTCCGGCTGGTACTCCGGCGGTTGCTCCGGCTCCGGCCGGCACCCCGGGCGCCGACGCTCCGGCTCCGGCCGGTGCCCAGGTTCCGGCGGGCACCCCGGCCGGTACCCCCGCGGGCACCCCGGCGACGGCTCCGGCCGCCGGCCCGGCTCCCGAGGCGGCTCCGGTTCCCACCGCCGCCGAAAGCGGTCCGGGCACCGCTGCCACCGCCGGCGGCGCCGTCTCGCAGGCTCCGCTGACCCCGGCGCCGGCTCCGGCACCGAGCCAGGCCATCGCCGGCCAGCCCGCCTCCAGCGCGGGTCAGGGCACCGCCACCCCGGCCGGTAACCAGCAGGCCGCTCCGGCTGCTCCTGCTGCGCCGGTCACCCCGACCCCGGCACCGGCACCGGCCTCCTGACGGTCAACCATTGAATTGGGGCCAGTCGCGATCATCGCGACTGGCCCCAATTTCGTTGTCCGGCTTGTTATTTCAGCAACTACATCTGACGGCCGACGTCGCCGCCACGCTGCGGCGGCGGGGCCACGGGAGCGACGGGCGCCGGCCCCGCGGTGTGCGAACCCGCGCTGGGACCGGCCACCGGCGGCGCCGCCGGAGCCGGAGCGGACGTGTGCCGACGGGAGTCGCGGGCGTCCTGCTGGGCCTCCCGGCGATCCTGCTGGGACTGCCGGTTGTCCTGCTGTTGCTGGCGCGCGTCCTGCTGGGATTGCCGGTCGTTCTGCTGGTTCTCCCGGGCGTCCTGCTGCGCCTGACGCTGCTCGGGCGACATGGGGGCACCGCCGCCGGCCGGCCCGCCGGGCTGACCCTCCGGGGGTTCCCCGCCGGGCATGCCGCCTTCCTTGCCGCCGCCCTTGCCCATGGCCTGCTGGATCATCTGACCGAACTGACCCGCCTGCTGGCCCATCTGGCCCAGACCGCCACCCTGGCCGGCCATCTGGCCTGCCTGCTGACCCATCTGACCGAGCTGGCCGAGCATCTGACCCATCTGGCCGACGCCCTCCCCGCCCTTGCTGTCGGCGTTGTCGTAAGCCGACTGGGCCATGCCGACCTTGCCGGAGAACATGCCCTCCTTGGCCTGCAACGAGGCCACATTGGCGGTCATGTCGGCTGCCATGGCCGGCAGGATCGCGGCGATGGTCGCGCTCATGGCGTCCTCACCGGGCTGGATCATCGGCATGTCAGGCAGCTCGACGGAAGCCGTGTTCCAGCTGATGTTGTCCGGTGTCTGCATCATCGACATCAGATATCCCCCCTACTCACCAGTCGTCGTCGATGTCTTCGTCATAGGAACCGTGGTCCAGTGCCTCGGGTACCGCGAGCTGGGTGATGCGTCCCCCGCCGCCACCTTCACGGTGCCCCATGCCGCCCATGGCGCCCATCGCGCCACCGGCACCTGCGGCGGCGGCGACCGGTGCCAAGCCACCGGCGCCCATGCCGCCCGCGGCACTGGCCGGCATCACGCCGGGCCCAGCCGGGCCGGGGCCGACCATCTTGGCCAGCAGCGGCGTCTGCACGGAAGCCGCGCCCACACCACCGCCGCCACCGCCGGGCATGCCGCCCTTCATCAGGCCGGCGCCATGAGCCGCCCCGGAACCGCCGGCCAGCGGATGGTTCGAGAACGCGCCGAACGGCGAGGCGCCGAGGCCGGCCTTGCCCTGCCCGCCGCCCTGGAACAGGGACGTCAACTGCTGCAGTGGCTGCGAAAGTTGTTGCAGCGGTTGCATTGCCTGCTGGGGCAGCTGCCCGAGCATCTGCGGGAGCTGACCGGCCATCTGCATCATCTGGCCCATCATCTGGCCCATCTGGTCGCCGCCCTTGCCCGCCGACTCCGCGGTCTTCTGCGCGGTCTGCGCCACCTGCGGCGGCACGCCGGCCGTCGGGATGCTCGGCGGTGCGCCGACGAAGTTGGCCACCTCGGTGGCACTGGCCGTCACCGCGGCGATGTTCTGCGACAGGCCCATCTTGATGCGGCTCTGGATCAGCTCCTGCACGTTGGGGAACGGCGCCGCCGACAGGGCCATGCACTCCGCCTGTACTTCCTCGGCGGTGGCGTTGACCAGGTTCTTGGTCTTGATGACCGCGGCCACCATGGACTGCAGCTTGGCGGCGATGGCCGCCGCCTGCGCGCCGTTGGCCTCATGACCGCCGATGATGGTGCCGGCCTCACCCGCGGCCGCCAGCGACGCCGCGCCCTGCCACTGATCGGTCAGATTCATCAGCTGGCTGGTCTGCTGCGGCACCACCGATCCGCTGATCTTGGTGGCCAGCTTCGTGTAATGGGCGGCCGCTTCTTCGAGCTGTTCCTCATTGACGTTGGGCCATCCCGGCCCCGTGACCGTCTGCGATCCGAACGGACTGCTGTCCGGCTGAATCCCCATAGACACGGCCCCCTTCCCCAGACATACCGCGTCGGTTCGAGCCTACCGCCCCGACGGCTACCCACCCGACGCGAACTGACGGTCCGGATTCGGCTGATCCTGCCGGGCGAGCAACCGGGCATAGCCGGTCCCCATGGCCAGCAGCACGAGGCCCACGACGATGAACACCGCCACCCGGAACATGCCGTTCAGGGTCCCGAGATCGAACAGGAACAGCTTGGCCATCGCCGCGGCCACCAGCGCCAGCCCGCCGCCGATGGGCAGTGATCGCTGCGCCTTCGGCCGGCGGGCCGCGTACCCGAACAACGCCGCCGCGACCGCGATCCAGCCGATGGTCGCGACCATGTGACCCGCGAAGAACCCGCCCTTGACGCCGCCGATCAGCACGCCGGCGGTGACGGTCGCCATGGTGGACGCGTAGGCGGCGACCACGACCGCGCCTGCCCACATCAGCCGCACCTCGTCGTCGTCACGCCTGCCGGTCCACGACCACACGACGGCCACCGCGCTGGCCACCGCAAGGATGCTGGAGATGACGGTGGACACCGCACTGTGGGTGTTCAGTTCCACCGCGCGGAACAGCAGGTCCGGCGGAGAGTAGCTGAGGTAGACGGCCCCACCGACGGCGCCGAATCCGGCAGCGACCCAGCGGGCAATCGCGTCGCGACGCCCGGCGACGGCCACCACGACGGACATCGCGAGCAGCACCGCGCCGCCGGTCCTACCGTCGAAGGCCACCAATACCGCGACCAGCGCGCAGACGGCCGATGTCGCCGCCCAGATCCGCCGCACCACATCAGCGACGCCGGGCAGTCGGTTGCCGGCCAGCACGACGGCCAGGAACAGGGCCGCCACCGCGGCGATGATCGACGCGGCGATCAGCGGACGGACCACTGCCGAAACGAACAGCACCGGCACCGCACCGCCTGCCGTGGCCAGGGCCAGCAGCGAGCGGTTGGCGGTCTTGGGCAACAGGATCAACGCGCCCGCGACGGCCAGCACGGCTGCCGCCGCGCAGGCACCGGCGAGACCCGGATTCCGGTGGGTGCCGAATGACGCCGAGGCCAGTGCCACCAACAACGGGAAGGTGCAGACGGCGGTCCGGGCCACGAACATCGCAACCCAATCCTTGCCGATCTGCACCGGCAGCGACGCCGCGGACAGCGCCAGCATGAACCCGATCAGCAGCAGCGAGACGCCGTCGGCCACCACGGGCGCCAGCACGGCCAGGGGCACCAGCACCAGCAGCGCGAGTTGCTGCGAATCCCAGCGCCGCGCCAGGGTCAGCCCGCCGCCGCCGATCACCGCCGCGAGCACCAAACCGACCGGCGCAGAAAGCCATTCGTAAATCGTGGTGACCGCGACGACGTCGATGTACGCCGCGGCGATACCGGTGGCGGCCAGGGCGACCGCGCCCACCGTGCCGCCGGGCCGCGTCTTCAGGCGAGTCGCCCCGACCACCAGACCGGCCGCCAGGACCGCCCCTGCGCCGACCCGGAACTCGGGCCGCAACAGCCCGGCCTGCGCGGCGAGCACCAGCAGCAGGGCGACGCCGATCAACGTCACCGCGACGCCGGCGGCGGCCAGCGCCTTGCCGATCCAGCCGTCCGAGCGCTCGGGCCGCGGCGGCTGCTGTTGGGGCTGCGGCGGCGCGGCCTGTGCCGGCTGCCAATACTGTTGCGGCGCGGCGTATCCGACGGGCTGCGCGGCCGGCTGCTGGTACGCCATCGACCGATCGAGCTCGGTGAGGCAGGCCGAGACCCATGCCAGGTGATGGGAGATCGCTGCGACATCCTGCGAGAGCCGGGCAACCATCGCCCGCTGCGGTTCGGTCATGCAGGTCATCATGGCGCCGAGCCACGCGAGTTCGGATGAGTAGGACTACCCCTTTTGACGCAGAACTGCCCCTTTTCTTTCGAAAAGGGGCAGTTCGCGAGCGGGGTGATTCAGCCCAGGATCAGGCCTGACGTCGGAACACCGGTGCCGGCGGTGACGAGCACGTGCTCGACATCGGGCACCTGGTTGACCGACGTGCCGCGCAGCTGGCGGACGCCCTCGGCGATGCCGTTCATGCCGTGGATGTAGGCCTCACCGAGCTGACCGCCGTGCGTGTTGATCGGCAGCTTGCCACCGAGCTCGATCGCACCGTTCGCGATGAAGTCCTTCGCCTCACCCTTGCCGCAGAAACCGAGCTCCTCGAGCTGGATCAGCGTGTACGGGGTGAAGTGGTCGTAGATCACCGCGGTCTGAATGTCATTGGGCGTCAAGCCACTCTGACCCCACAATTGCTTGCCGACCAGGCCCATCTCGGGCAGACCGAGCTCGTCGCGGTAGTACGAGTACATGGTGAACTGATCCTCACCAGCAGCCTGCGCCGCCGCCTCGACGACGACCGGGCGCTGCTTGAGGTCCTTGGCGCGCTCGGGCGTGGTGACGACGATCGCGACACCACCGTCGGTCTCCTGGCAGCAGTCCAGCAGGCGCAGCGGCTCGGCGATCCACCGCGAGTTCTGGTGGTCCTCGATGGTGATCGGCTTGCCGTAGAAGTGCGCCTTGGGATTGGTCGCCGCGTGCTTGCGGTCGGCCACCGACACGGCGCCGAAATCGGCACTCGTGGCGCCGTATTCGTGCATGTACCGCTGCGCGACCATGGCCACCGAGGCGGCCGGCGTGCTCAGCCCGTGCGGGTAGGACCAGCTGTACTCGACACCGCGGGAGTCGGCGTTGATGGTCAGGCCCGTCATCACCTGGCCGAAGCGGAACTCCGAACGCTCGTTGAAAGCGCGGTATGCCACAACGACTTCGGCGATACCGGACGCCACCGCCAGCACGGCCTGCTGCACGGTCGCGGCCGCGGCGCCGCCGCCGTAGCCGATCTGGCTGAAGAACTTCAGCTCCCCGATGCCGGTGGAGCGGGCCACCGCGGTCTCCAGGTTGGAGTCCATGGTGAAGGTCACCAGACCATCGACGTCCTCGGGCGACAGGCCCGCATCGTTCAGTGCGTCGGTGACCGCCTCGGCGGCCAGCCGCAGTTCACTGCGGCCGGAGTTCTTGGAGAAGTCCGTCGCGCCGATACCGGCGATGACGGCCTTGCCGGAGATGCTCACTGCGCGGCTCCCATCGTCAGCGTGGAGGTGGCGATGACGTGATCACCAAGGCTGTTGCTGCCCACCACTTTCAGCGTCACCAGGTCGCCTTCGACAGCGGTCACCTCACCACGGAAGGTGATGGTGTCGTAGGCGTACCACGGCACCCCGAGGCGCAGCTTGATCGACTTGATGATGGCGTTCGGGCCCGCCCAGTCGGTGACGTAACGCCCCACCAGACCGGTGTCGGTCAGGATGTTGACGAAGATGTCCTTGGAGCCCTTGGCCTGGGCCTTGTCCCGGTCGTGGTGCACGTCCTGGTAGTCCCGCGTGGCGATCGCCGTCGAGACGATGAACGTCGGGTCACCGTAGATCGAGAGTTCGGGCAGCTTGGTGCCCACGGCGGTGTTCACAGCGGCGGCGGTCACTTGGCGGCCTCCCAGGCGTACAGACTCCAGGCCGGACTGACATCGCTGTCCGGGAAGTCGAGGAACGTTGCGCTGACCGGCATTCCGATCTTCACGTCGTCATGCTCGACGCCGCGCAGCTCACCGAGCATGCGCACACCCTCTTCGAGTTCGACGAGCGCGATGATGAACGGCAGGCTGCGGCCGGGCACCTTCGGCGCGTGGTGCACGACGTAGCTGAACACCGTGCCCCGGCCCGACGAGACGACATAGTCGATCGGGGCATCCTTGTCCTGCCAGATCGCGGGCACCGGCGGGTGCTGCAGCGAGCCGTCGGGCCGCTTCTGAATCCGCAGTTCGTGCGCATTGACGCCGTCCCAGAAGAACTGGGTGTCGCGCGACGACGACGGGCGCATCAGCTTGTCGGGGTCCAGATCGGCTGGGATGGAACCAGTTTCGGCTGCTTCTTTACCTTGCTTGTTGGCCGGCAGGAACTTCATGATGCGCCAGTCCATGTCGGCGACTTCCTCGTCACCGACATGCCAGCGGATCTTCTGGTTGACGAAGTAGCCCTCACCCAGCGCCGTCTGCTTCGGACCGACCACGTCGGTGACCTCGGCGCTGATGCTGACTCGCTCACCCGGCTGCAGGTAGCGGTGGTAGGTCTGGTCGCAGTTGGTGGCGACGACGCCGACGTACCCGGCCTCGTCGAACAGCTTCATGATGCGGGCCAGCGGATCGTCGTCGGATCGGGTGCGGCCCAGGCCCATCATGGTCCACACCTGGATCATGGCGGGCGGCGCCACGATGCCGGGGTGCCCGGCGGCCTTGGCGGCCTCCTCGTCGACGTAGATCGGGTTCTTGTCGCCGATCGCGTCGGTCCAGTGGTGAATCATGGGCTGGTTCACCGGATCCCGGCTCAGGGTCGGCTTGCTGCGTCCGGATGCGACGATCTCGTCGATACCGGCCTGAAGATCAGTCATCGATCGCCCTCCTACCGCGAAACCCGCGGAACCTTGAGGCCCGATGCGGCGATCATCTCGCGCATGACCTCGTTGACCCCGCCACCGAAGGTGATGACCAGGTTGCGCTTGGCCATGGTGTCCAGCCACTGCAGCAACTGGGCGGTATGCGTGTCGGCCGGGTTGCCGAAGCGCCCGACGACCTCTTCGGCCAGCCGGCTCACTTCCTGGATGCGCTCGGTGGAAAAGACTTTCGTCGCGGCCGCGTCGGCGACGGCGATGTTCTCGCCGGACGACGCGACCTGCCAGTTGAGCAGTTCGTTGAGCCGCATGATCGACTTGATCTGGCCCAGCAGCCGCTTGGCCTCCGGATTGTCCAGCGGGACAACGCCATCGGAGCCCGCTTCGGAAGCCCACGCGTGCACCTGCTCGTAGATGCCGGCCACGCGACCGGCCGGGCCGAGGCCGACGCGCTCATGGTTGAGCTGCGTGGTGATCAGCTTCCAGCCGCCGTTCTCCTCGCCGACCAGCATGTCGGCGGGCACCCGCACATCGTTGTAGTACGTCGTGTTGGTGTGGTGCGCACCGTCGGACAGGATGATCGGGGTCCAGGAGTAGCCCGGGTCTTTGGTGTCGACGATCAGGATCGAGATGCCCTTGTGCTTCGCCGCGGTCGGGTCGGTGCGACAGGCCAGCCACACGTAGTCGGCGTCGTGGGCACCGGTGGTCCACATCTTCTGACCGTTGACGATGTACTCGTCACCGTGCCGGACTGCGGTGGTCCGCAGCGACGCCAGGTCGGTGCCGGCTTCGGGCTCGGAGTAACCGATCGCGAAATGCACTTCACCGGAAAGGATTCCGGGCAGGAACTTCTTCTTCTGTTCCTCGGTGCCGAGCAGCTGCAGGGTGGGTCCCACGGTCTGCAGCGTGACCATCGGCAGCGGGATGTCGGCGCGGTTGGCCTCGTTGATGAAGATCTGCTGCTCGATGGGCCCGAAGCCCAGGCCACCGTACTCCTTGGGCCAGCCCACACCGAGCTTGCCGTCGCTGCCCATGCGCTTGATGACGGCGCGGTAGGCCTCGTTGTGCCGGTCGGTCTCCATCGCCGCCGCCTCTTCGGGCGTGATCAGCGTCGAAAAGTACTCGCGCAGTTCGGATTGCAGCTTGCGCTGTTCCGCGGTCAGGTCGATAAACATCAGGCTCCCACCAGATCGAGACGGTGCGACGGACCCCCGAGCAGGCGGTTGAGGTCCTTGATCGAGGAGTAGTAGCGGTCCATCGGGTAGGTGATGTCCATGCCCATGCCGCCGTGCAGGTGATGGCACAGCCGCATGGCCGGCGGGGCCTGCGAGGTCAGCCAGTAGCCCAGGATGGCCAGGTCCTCGGACGCGTCGAGTCCCTCCGACAACCGCCACACCACCGAGGTGGAGACCAGATCGATTGTCCGCGAAGCGATGTAGACCTCGGACAGCTGCGCTGCCACGGTCTGGAAGGTCGACAGCGGCCGGCCGAACTGTTCGCGCGTCGCGGTGTAGTCGGCGGTCAGCCGCAGCGCACCGGCCACCAGCCCGGCACCGAATGCGCCGATCATGGCCAGCGCCAGCTCGTTCACCCGCGCGACCGTGGCACCGGCCAGCACTTCGTCGTCGGCCACTGCCACGTCGGTGAAGGTGACGACGTATTCATCGGACCCGTTGGCGGTCGGGGTCTTCTCGACCGTCACACCGGCGGCCGTGGGCGACACCACGACAACCCCACTGTCGGTGGTGACCAGCAGCCACTGCGCCGTCTCGGCATAGGGCACACCGATTTTGGTGCCGTTGAGCTTGCCGCCCGCATAGCTCGTCGACGGCTTCTCCGGCAGCTGGTTGCCGGCCTCGTTCAGCGCGGCGGACAGCACCGCACCCGAGGCGACACCCGCGAGATACCGGTCCTGCTGCGCTTCGGTGGCCAGGTCGACCAGCGGAACCAGGGCGAGCCCGATCGTGGCCAGCGCCGGACCGGTGGTGCCGCGCCGACCGATCTCGGTCAGCGCGGTGGCCGCCTCCGGCAGCCCCAGCCCGTCACCGCCCAAGCGGTCCGGCACCGCAAGTGCCACGACGCCACCGGAAACCAGTGCGTCCCAAGTGTTTTCCCGCTCGAGCACAGATGTCACCACATCGGCGACAGCCTGCTGCTCGGGGCTCGGTGTGAAATCCACCCGAATCCTCCTTGATTCGTGTTACCGGACTACTGCAGTCAGTCGCCGTCAGTGCTGGACGGGGCACTTACCCGTGTAGTCAACCTGCCAGTGCTTGATGCCGTTGAGCCAGCCCGACATGAGCCGCTCGGGCTCGCCGATCGAGGTCAGGTCCGGCATGTGGTCGGCGATGGCGTTGAACATCAGGTTGATGGTCATGCGCGCCAGGTTCGCGCCGATGCAGTAGTGCGCGCCGGTGCCGCCGAAGCCGACGTGCTGGTTCGGCGACCGCATGATGTTGAAGGTGTGCGGGTCCTCGAACACCTCTTCGTCGAAGTTGGCCGAACGGTAGGACATGACGACCCGCTCGCCCTTCTTGATCTTCACGCCACCGAGCTCGGTGTCCTCCAGCGCGGTGCGCTGGAACGCGGTGACCGGCGTGGCCCAACGGACGATCTCGTCGGCGGCCGACTCCGGGCGCTCCTTCTTGTAGAGCTCCCACTGATCGGGGTTCTGGGAGAAGGCGATCATGCCGTGCGTGATCGAGTTGCGGGTGGTCTCGTTACCGGCGACGGCCAGCATCACCACGAAGAAGCCGAACTCGTCGTCGGACAGCTTCTCGCCGTCGATGTCGGCTTCGATCAGCTGCGTGACGATGTCGTCGGTCGGGTTCTTGGCCCGCTCGGCGGCCATGTTCATGGCGTAGGTGATCAGCTCGAACGACGATGCGGCCGGGTCGATGTGGGCGTACTCCGGGTCCTCGCCGGCGGTCATCTCATTGGACCAGTTGAAGAGCTTGTCGCGGTCTTCCTGCGGCACGCCGAGCAGTCCGGCGATGGCCTGCAGCGGCAGCTCGCAGGACACCTGCTCGACGAAGTCACCGGTGCCCGACGCGGCGGCGGTCTCGGCGATCTTCTGCGCCCGCTCGTTCAGCTCGGCCTGCAGCCGGCCGATGGCACGCGGGGTGAAACCACGGGAGATGATCTTGCGCAGGCGGGTGTGCTGCGGGGCGTCCATGTTCAGCAGCACCGCGCGCTGCACGTCGACGGCCTCACGCGTCATGGCCTGCGGCCACACCGGAATCGCGCCATCGGGTGCGCTGCCGAAGATATCGTTGCGCTTCGACACCTCTTTGACGTCGTCGTAGCGGGTGACGATCCAGTAGCCCTTGTCACCGAAGCCGCCGGTGCCGCCGGGCACGTCCACCCAGTGGATGGGCTCCGACTTGCGCAGCGCGGCGAGTTCCTCGACAGGCAGCCGCTCCAGGTTGAGGTTCGCGTCCAACAGGTCCAGATCGGACGGGATGGGGCAGGGCATGGTGTCTCCTTGGGGAATCCAACGCCTCAGAACAGGGTTCCGAGACAAATCCTTCTAGTTCGGCGTTGCGACCATTGAAACACGCCTTCACCGCAGATAAAAGGCACGTCCCGATGATTGCTTGTCAGAGTAATGAAACGTGTTCTAGCCTGAGCTCATGGGTAATCCTGTCATCGTTGAAGCCACTCGCAGCCCCATCGGTAAGCGGGGAGGCTGGCTGTCCGGCCTGCATGCGACCGAACTTCTGGGCGCCACGCAGAAGGCTCTCGTCGAGAAGGCCGGGCTGGATGCCGGCGACGTCGAGCAGCTCATCGGCGGCTGCGTCACGCAGTACGGCGAGCAGGGCAACAACATCACCCGCCAGTCCTGGCTGGTCGCCGGATTGCCCGAGCACGTCGGCGCCACCACCATCGACTGCCAGTGCGGCAGTGCCCAGCAGGCCAACCACCTCATCGCGGGTCTGATCGCCACCGGCGCCATCGACATCGGCATCGCCTGCGGCATCGAGGCCATGAGCCGGGTGCCCCTGGGCGCCAACGGCGGTGGCGCACGCGCCGCGTCGTGGGACATCGACCTGCCCAACCAGTTCGAGGCCGCCGAGCGCATCGCCAAGCGCCGGGGCATCACGCGCGACGACATCGACGCGCTGGGCTTCGCCTCGCAGGCCAAGGCCAAGCAGGCCTGGGCCGAGGGCCGCTTCGACCGCGAGATTTCGCCCATCGAGGCGCCGGTCATCGACGAGAACAAGCAGCCGACCGCCGAGCTGAACCTGGTCAGCCGGGACCAGGGCCTGCGCGACACCACCCTGGAGGGCCTGGCCGCGCTGAAGCCGGTCATCGAAGGCGGCATCCACACCGCCGGCACCTCGTCGCAGATTTCCGACGGTGCCGCCGCGGTGCTCTGGATGGACGAGGACAAGGCCAAGGCCCTCGGCTTCAAGCCCCGCGCCCGGATCATCGCGCAGGCCAACGTCGGCGCCGAGACCTACTACCACCTGGACGGCCCGGTGCAGTCCACCGCCAAGGTGCTCGAGAAGGCGCGCATGTCGATGGCCGACATCGACCTGGTCGAGATCAACGAGGCGTTCGCATCCGTCGTGCTGTCCTGGGCTCAGGTGCACAAAGCCGACATGGATAGGGTCAACGTCAACGGCGGCGCCATCGCGCTGGGCCACCCGGTCGGTTCCACCGGCTCGCGGCTCATCACGACCGCGCTGCACGAGCTGGAACGGACCGGCAAGTCGACGGCGCTGATCACGATGTGCGCCGGCGGTGCGCTGTCCACCGGCACGATCATCGAGCGCATCTAGAGCGAGGAGCAGGGTCGCCGCCATGGCCGACGGGGAAATGAGCGACAGGCAGCTGAAGATCCTGAATTCCAAGGGAATGCAGGTCGGCTTCAAGTGGATGTCGCGGATCAACACCTGGGCATTCCGGGCCACCGACGGCCGGATCGGCGCCAAGTGGCGGCTGGGCTCCAAGCCCGTCGCCACGCCCCCGCCCGTCGGGATCCTGACCACGATCGGCCGCAAATCCGGCGAGCCGCGCGACAGCCCGCTGCTGTACCTGCGTGAAGGCGACCGGATCGTCGTCGTCGCCTCGCAGGGCGGTCGCGACACCCATCCGATGTGGTACCTGAACCTGGTCGCCAACCCGAAGGTGACGTTCCAGGTGCGCGGCGAGAAGCTGCAGCGGATCGCCCGTGAGGCCACCGATGCCGAACGCGACGAGTACTGGCCCAAGCTCGACGCCATGTACCCGGACTTCGTCGACTACCGCTCGCACACCGACCGGAAGATTCCGATCATCCTGCTCGATCCGGCCTGAGCACCGACCGAAGAACTCCCCTGGACGCCCGTTGTCCAGGGGAGTTTTTCGTGGGCGGTGAACCGATCAGGCCCGGCGATCGCGCCAGCAAAGTTCTTCAGTTAATTGACGGAACGGACTAGACAGATTCATAGATGTGTACATAGTGTGGCCCTGCACACATCCAGGGCAACACTATGGAGCCGTCTATGTCATCAATGTTCCGTCGGGGGCTGTCGCACAGCCGGACATTCAAACGCGGAGCACGAGGCGCGGCCGTCCTGGTCGCGGCCGTGTTCATGTTCCTCACCTCGGCCTTCTCGGCCTGGGCCGCAACCAACATCACCATCACGTTCGTCCGGCACGGCGAATCGGCGGGCAACGCCTCGGGCCTCATCGACACCAAGATTCCGGGCCCCGACCTGACGGCGACGGGCCAGACACAGGCCCAGACCGTCGCCGGCGTCCTCGCCAACGACGGCCTGGCGCACGACGCCATCTTCGCCTCGGACATGGTGCGCACCCAGCAGACCGCCGCGCCGTACGCCACCGCGACCGGCATGCCGGTGACGGTGCTCAGCGGTCTCCATGAAGTGCAGGCCGGCATCTTCGAAGGCCAGTCGCAGGACTCCGGCTTCGCCCGCATCCTCTACGCGCTGATCCCGCTGTCGTGGGCCACCGGCAACCTCCTGATGCCGATGCCCGGTTCGCCCGACGCCAACGGCATGGTCTTCCAGGACCGATTCAACGGCGCGGTCGACGACATCTACAACAGCGGCGCACAGAACCCGGTGGCCTTCGCGCACGGCATGTCGATCATGGCGTGGACGCTGATGAACGTCGAGAACCCCGACCTCACGCTGATGCTGAAGCACCCGCTGGGCAACACCGAGATCGTCACCGTGACCGGCAACCCCGAAGACGGCTGGACCCTGGAGAACTGGGGCGGTATCGCCGTCACGCAGAACCCGGCGCTGCCCACCAAGCTGTTCGTCAACGTCCGCGACGCCGTCAAGGTGCCGCAGATGGCGCTCTACAACGTGGCGAAGGCGCTGCGGACCGGCAACATCTCCAACATCGCCAACGCCATTCGCGACGGCGTGTTCGATACCGTCAAGGCCGTCGTGAACCTCCCCGTCAACATGGTCAAGAGCGTCGTGAAGTCCGTCCAGACCGGCACCGTCTTCAAGGCGGCACCGCCGCCTTCGTCGGTGCAGGCCGTCACCCCGAATGCGGCCGCGGCCAAGGAATCCGACAGCACCGACAAGCCTGCGGTGACGCCGACGCTCGCCAAGCAGGTCTCCGCCCTGAAGCCGGCCACCACTGGCGCCAAGGACAAGACCGTCAAGACCACCAAGGTCGACGACACCCCGGCCGACACCACCAAGGCTGACGACGTCAAGGCCGGCGACACCAAGGCCGACGACGCGACCGCGGGCGGCACCAAAGCCGACGACAAGGGCACCGAAGGTCAGGGCACCAAGGTCAAGAAGGACAAGTCGAAGAAGGACAAGTCCGACAAGGCCGACAAGCCGAAGGCTGAAAAGCCGAAGGTCGAAAAGCCGAAGAAGCAGAAGAAGGACAAGGCCGCCAAGGCCGAGGCCGCCAAGTAACAACAGCAAAGAGGCTCCCCCAGAACGAGTTTCGTTCTGGGGGAGTTTTTCTTTCCGAGACGGAATGAGTGCCTCGGCCGCGGTCGTTGTCGTTGATATGCCAACCGGAGTTGTGCTGGACCCCGACCGTAGTTCCCCCAATCATGTCGCTGCCGCGATCGACCAGGCCCGCCGCGCCTACAACGCCGGCGTGGAACAAGTGTGGATAGCCCAGCAGTTCGACCACGACGCCATCTCGCTGGCCGGTTACGTCGGTGCCGCCGTGCCGGGGCTCGGCGTCGGCACGTTCGTCGTACCGGTCAACCCGCGCCATCCGCTGACGCTCGCCTCCCAGGCACTGACCGCCCAAGCGGCCACCGGCGGCAACTTCAGCCTCGGCCTCGGTCTGGGGGCGCATGGTCCCGAACAGGTGGCTTTCGGCACCGCATGGCCCAACACCATCGGCCGACTGCGCGAACACCTGCAGGTGCTCCGGTCGATCCTGGACACCGGCACCGTCGACTTCCACGGCGACGAGTTCACCGCGGCCCCGCAGTTCCCGGTGACGATCGCCGGCGGGACTCCCCTACAGGTCTACGTCGCGGCCATGGGACCCAAGGCATTACGCGTGACAGGAGAATTGGCGGACGGCACGCTGCCCTATCTGGCCGGGCCGCGCACCGTCGAGGATTTCATCGTGCCGACCATCACCGCGGCAGCCAGCGCAGCCGGCAGGCCCGCGCCCAAAGTGATTGCCGCGGTACCCGTCCTGGTGACCGACGACGTCGACGAAGGCCGGACCACCGCCGCGGAGGCCCTCGAGTTCTACGCGACCATCCCGTCGTACGCGAAGGTGATCGAACGCGAAGGCGTCGACTCGGTCATCGATCTCGCGGCCGTCGGTACTGCCGCGCAGGTGTCGACTCAACTCCGCCGCTACTTCGCGGCAGGGGCGACCGATGTCGTGCTCAGTCCCCTCGTCCGCACGGGCATCGCAGCGCTCGAACCGATCTGGGATGTCGCCGCCGCGCTGTGAAGCAGACCAAAAAAGCGTCCCCGCAACATGATTGGTTGCGGGGACGCTTCAGCAATCGTGGCGGTTACGAGCCGTAGACCGGCACCGCGGGACGTGCCTTGGCCAGCAGATCCGCGACGACGGGGCCCAGCTCGGCCGGGTCCCACTTGGCACCCTTGTCGATCTCGGGGCCGTGCGCCCAGCCCTCGGCGATGCGAATCTTGCCGCCTTCGAGCTCGAACACCTTGCCCGTGACGTCACGCGACTCGACACTGCCCAGCCACACCACCAGGGGCGAGATGTTTTCGGGCGCCATGGCATCGAAGGCCTGGTCCTGAGTGGCCATCATGTCGGCGAAGACCGTCTCGGTCATGCGGGTCCGGGCCGACGGCGCGATGGCGTTGGCGGTGACGCCGTAGCGACCCATCTCGGTCGCGGCGACCAGCGTGAGTGCCGCGATGCCGGCCTTGGAGGCGCTGTAGGTGGCCTGGCCGACGCTGCCCTGCAGGCCGGCGCCCGAGCTGGTGTTGATGATCCGGGCATCGACGGTCTCGCCGGCCTTGGACTTGGCCCGCCAGTACGCGGCGGCGTGCTTCATGGTGGCGAAATGCCCCTTGAGGTGCACCGCGGTGACGGCGTCGAATTCGTCTTCGGTGGCGTTGGCGAACATGCGGTCGCGGACGATGCCGGCGTTGTTCACCAACACATCGAGGGTGCCGTACGTGTCGACGGCCTGCTGGATCAGGGCCTCGGCCTCCGCCCAGTTCGCGACGTTCGAGCCGTTGGCGACGGCCTCGCCGCCGGCGGCGACGATCTCGTCGACCACGTTCTGCGCGGCGCTGCCGCCACCGGCGGGCGAACCGTCCAGGCCGACACCGATGTCGTTGACCACGACGCGGGCACCTTCCGCGGCGAACGCGAGCGCGTGCTCACGCCCGATTCCGCCACCGGCACCCGTCACGATGACCACGCGGCCGTCGAGCAATCCCATTTGATCTCTCCCTTTACTTGTTGGCGCTTGACGCTTCGAGGTAGTGCGGCGGCTCGCCGCCGCCGTGGACCTGCAGGGACGCGCCGCTGACGTACGACGCGGCCTCGGAGGCCAAAAATGCTGCGGCCCAGCCGATGTCGGTGGGCTTGGCCAGCCGCTTCAGCGGCACCGTCGCGGCCACGGCGGCGACCGACTCGGCGTCGCCGTAGAACAGCTCGGACTGCTCGGTCTCGACCATGCCGACGATGACGGAATTCACCCGGACCTTGGGCGACCATTCGACGGCGAGCGTCGTGGTCAGGCTGTCGATGCCGGCCTTGGCGGCACCGTACGCACCGGTGCCCGGAGTTGGTCGGTGGGCGCTGACGCTGGAGATGTTGACGATCACGCCGCCGGCGTCCTGCTGCTGCATCACCGCGTTGGCGTGCGTCGAAACCAGCAGCGGCGCAATCAGGTTGAGCTCGATGATCTTGGTGCTGAACTTGGCCGACGCGTCGGCGGCCAGCGCGAACGGCGAGCCACCGGCGTTGTTGACGACGACGTCCAGCCGGCCGTGCTTGGCGACGATGGCGTCGATCATGGCCTTGACGGCGGCGTCGTCACGTACGTCGCAGGCGTGGAACTCGTAGGGCAACCCCTCGACCTCGCGCCGCGCGCAGGTGATCACAGTGGCGCCCTGCTCGGCGAACACCGCGCTGATGCCGGCGCCGACGCCGCGTACACCGCCGGTGACCAGCACCACGCGACCGGCCAATTGCAGATTGATTCCAGCAGTCACTGTGCTAGCGTACCAAGCAAGTGCTTGCTTAGGTACCCGTCCCCCAGGAAGTGACTGATGACCATCACCACCAAGACAGTCGAACCGGGCATCGTCTCGGTCACCGTGAACTACCCGCCGGTCAACGCCATCCCGTCGGCAGGTTGGTTCGAACTGGCTGACCAGATCACCGCCGCCGGCCGCGACAAGAGCACTCACGTCGTGATCCTGCGGGCCGAGGGACGCGGCTTCAACGCCGGCGTCGACATCAAGGAAATGCAGAACACCGAGGGCTTCGGCGCGCTGATCGACGCCAACCGCGGCTGCTACGAGGCGTTCCGTGCGGTGTACGAATGCCAGGTCCCGGTCATCGCGGCGGTCAACGGCTTCTGCGTCGGTGGTGGCATCGGCCTGGTCGGCAACGCCGACGTCATCGTCGCCTCCGACGACGCGAAGTTCGGCCTGCCCGAGGTCGAGCGCGGCGCCCTGGGTGCCGCCACCCACCTGTCGCGCCTCGTGCCGCAGCACATGATGCGCCGGATGTTCTTCACCGCGGCGACCGTGCCCGCGACGACGTTGCAGCACTTCGGTTCCGTGCACGAGGTCGTGCCGCGCGAGGAGCTCGACGAGGCCGCGCTGCGCGTCGCCCGCGACATCGCGTCGAAGGACACCCGCGTGATCCGCGCCGCCAAGGAGGCGCTGAACTTCATCGACGTGCAGCCCGTCAACGCGCGCTACCGCATGGAGCAGGGCTTCACCTTCGAACTGAATCTGTCCGGCGTGTCCGACGAGCACCGCGACGAGTTCGCGGGGACCAACAAGGGGTCGAAATAATATGGCAGACAAGACAACAACTCTCGAAGCCGCGGTCGCCGAGATCGAGAGCGGCATGACCATCGGCATCGGTGGCTGGGGTTCGCGCCGCAAGCCGATGGCGTTCATCCGCGCGCTGCTGCGCACCGACGTCACCGACCTGACCGTCGTCACCTACGGCGGACCGGACCTCGGATTGCTCTGTGCCGCAGGCAAGGTCAAGCGCGTCTACTACGGCTTCGTGTCGCTGGACTCGCCGCCGTTCTACGACCCGTGGTTCGCACGCCGTCGCACCGAAGGCGCCATCGAGGCCCGCGAGATGGACGAAGGCATGCTGCGCTGCGGTCTGCAGGCTGCCGCGCAACGCCTTCCGTTCCTGCCGATCCGCGCCGGCCTCGGCAGTGACGTCCGCGCCTTCTGGGGCGACGAGCTCAAGACCGTCATCTCGCCGTACGAGACCGACGGTGCGCATGAGGAACTCGTCGCGATGCCGGCGCTGAACCTCGACGCCGCGTTCGTGCACATGAACCTCGGTGACGTGAAGGGCAACGCCGCCTACACCGGCATCGACCCCTACTTCGACGACCTGTTCCTGATGTCGGCCAAGCGCCGCCACCTGTCGGTCGAGAAGATCGTCTCCACCGAGGAACTGGTGAAGTCGGTTGTGCCGCAGCAGCAGATCATCAACCGCATGATGGTCGACACCGTGGTCGAGGCCCCGAACGGCGCCCACTTCACCACCAACGAGCCCGACTACCGGCGCGACGAGAAGTTCCAGCGCCACTACGCCGAAGCCGCCGGCTCGGACGAAACGTGGGCCGAGTTCGTCAAGACCTACCTGTCCGGAACCGAGGCCGACTACCAGGCCGCCGTCCGTAAGTTCGCCGAGGCCCAAGCAGCCCAGAAGGAGGCCGCCAAATGAGTGACGCAACTCGCGCCGAGGTCTGCGCCGTCGCCTGCGCCGAATTGTTCCGTGACGCAGGGGAAATCATGGCCAGCCCCATGACGACCGTCGTGCAGATCGGGGCCCGCCTCGCCCGGCTGACCTTCTCCCCCGACATCGTCATCACCGACGGTGAGGCCCGCATGCTGGCCGACACCCCGGCGATCGGCGCCCCGTTCGCCGTCGAAGGCTGGATGCCGTTCAACCGCGTCTTCGAGACGCTGGCCTGGGGCCGTCGCCATGTGGTGATGGGTGCCAACCAGATCGACCGCTACGGCAACCAGAACCTGTCGGCCTTCGGCCCCATCCAGCAGCCGACCCGCCAGATGTTCGGTGTCCGCGGCGCGCCCGGCAACAGCATCAACCACGCGACGAGCTACTTCGTGGGCAACCACACCAAGCGCGTGTTCGCCGAGTCGGTCGACATCGTCTCCGGAATCGGTTGGGACAAGGTCGATCCGGCCAACCCCGCGTACCGCTTCCTGAACGTCTACCAGGTGGTCTCCAACCTGGGTGTGTTCGACTTCAACGGCCCCGAGCACCAGATGCGCGCGGTGTCGCTGCACCCGGGTGTGACGGCCGACGAGGTCGCCGACAACACCTCGTTCGAGGTGCACGGCCTGGACGCCGTCGGTGAGACCCGCCTGCCGACCGCCGACGAACTGCAGCTGCTGCGCGAGGTGATCGACCCGAAGTCGTTCCGCGACAAGGAAGTCAAGGCGTGAGCAAGCTCAAGACGCCGCTGACCGAACTGGTCGGCATCGAGTATCCGGTCGTGCAGACCGGCATGGGCTGGGTGGCCGGCGCGCGACTGGTCGCGGCCACCTCCAACGCCGGTGGTCTCGGCATCCTGGCGTCGGCGACGATGACGCTGGACGAGCTACAGACCGCCGTCACCAAGGTCAAGGCGGCCACCGACAAGCCGTTCGGCATCAACATGCGTGCCGACGCCGGTGACGCGGACGCCCGCTGCGACCTCCTGATCCGCGAAGGAGTCAAAGTCGCCTCCTTCGCCCTGGCTCCCAAGCCCGAGCTGATCGCCAAGCTGAAAGCTGCCGGGGTCGTGGTGATCCCGTCGGTCGGCCTGGCCAAGCACGCCAAGAAGGTGGCGAGCTGGGGCGCCGACGCAGTGATCGTGCAGGGCGGCGAGGGCGGTGGCCACACCGGCCCGATCGCCACCACGCTGCTGCTGCCGTCGGTGCTGGACGCCGTGAAGGACACCGGCATGCCGGTGATCGCCGCGGGTGGTTTCTTCGACGGCCGTGGCCTGGCGGCCGCGCTGTCCTACGGCGCCGCCGGCGTCGCGATGGGCACGCGGTTCCTGCTGACGTCGGACTCGACCGTCCCCGATGCCGTCAAGCAGCGTTACCTGGAAGCCGCCCTCGACGGCACTGTGGTGTCGACCCGCGTCGACGGCATGCCGCACCGCGTGCTGCGGACCGGGTTGGTGGAGAAGCTCGAAAGCGGTTCGCCGGTACGCGGTTTCGTCGCCGCGGTCGGCAATGCCCAGAAGTTCAAGAAGATGTCGGGCATGACGTGGCGGTCGATGGTCAAGGACGGCCTGGCCATGCGCCACGGCAAGGACCTGACCTGGTCGCAGGTCGTCATGGCCGCCAACACCCCGATGCTGCTGAAAGCCGGTCTGGTGGAAGGCAACACCGAGGCGGGCGTGCTGGCGTCGGGCCAGGTGGCCGGCATTATCGACAGCCTGCCGTCGTGCGCCGAACTGGTGCCGCGGATCGCCGACGAGGCCATCGCACATCTGCAGGCGGCGACGAGCTACATCGTCTAGTTCCCGCCCCAGCCGGCGCAAAGCCCCCAAATCTTCTGGATTTGGGGGCTTTCGCGTGCTGGGCACTCGACAAGCAAATGCCTTGTGGGCGTTGACTGTGCGCTGACGCAGACAAAGGTCGAGTAGCGAGGATCCTGGGCGCACGATCAACGTGAGACCGGTATTGATTCCGCGACCACGGCGCAAAAGCCCGAGTAGCGGAGACCCTAGACGCAGGATCAACGGGGAGCCGAGATTCCCCAGCAACATTCACCCGGACTGTCAACTCCAGCAGATGACGTTGGCTTCTCGCGACAACATATCCGCGAAATCACGCCGGATCTTCGGCCCCCGAGGATGTCGCGGCACGCCCGCGCTCTCCGTAGCGTGGTCATCGACCCCAGCGGCAAGGTTCCTACCTGCTACAACAGGCTCGACAAACCGCACCAGAGAGGTAACCGGTCGAATGACTGTCATCGGTGGTGTGGCCTACATCGTCGTCACCTTGCTCCCCGTTCTGACCCTTGCCGCGATCAACGCCATAGTTCGCGCGATCGGTAGGCGCCGCGGACGGCCAGACCCCGCAAACGAGGACTCATGACCACGCTGACCGCCGCCCCGGCCCCTGCTCCGGGCATCCCAAACCCGACCTTCATGCGGTACGTCCAGAACCCGATCTGGAACTTCCTGTGCGATCACTACTTCCGGCTCGAGATCGACGGCTGGCACAAGGTGCCCGACGAACCGTCGCTGCTGATCGGCATCCACTCCGGCGGCTCCCTGACGATGGACGCCTGGACCCTGGTGCACTCCTGGTACCGGCATTTCGACGGGCAGCGCATTCTGCACGGCACCGCACACGACGTGCTGATGAGTGCCCCCGGTCTCGGTGACTACTTCCGCGCCGTCGGCGTCATCCCCGCGTCACGCGACGGGGTGACGAATGCGCTTGCCGCCGGCCGCGACGTCGTGGTGTGGCCGGGCGGTGAGCTCGACGCCATGCGCACCTGGCGCGACCGTGACAAGGCGATCCTCGCCGGCCGCAAAGGCTTTGTGAAGCAGGCGATCCGGTCCGGTGTGCCGATCGTCCCGGTGGCGACGGTCGGTGGGCACGACACCGTCTTCGTGCTCAACGAGGGCAAGTTCCTGGCCAAGTGGAGCGGCCTCGGAAAGCGGTTGCGCGGCGCCAACATGCCGATCATCGCCGGCTTCCCGTTCCCGCTGGCCGTCGAGGTACTGCCGATGCACCTGCCGCTGCCCGCGAAAATCCGCACCGAGCTGCTCGACCCCATCTACGTCGATACCGACCCGGAGCGCGCGAACGATGCCGCCTACGTCGACAAGGTGTACGACGAGGTGCAGTTCGCCATCCAGTCCGGCATGGACCGGCTGGCCAAGCGCCGCAGCTTCCCTGTGCTGGGCTGACGCAGTGCGGCGGCGTCCTCGATAGGCGCCGCCGATCACGTGCTCGGAACTTCCACTTTGACGGCCGTTCCCCGCTGCGGAAACCTTGGTGGGGCTGACATCGTCATCGATCGGAGTGGGCCCATGCGCACCGTCTACCTGCGCGTGCGCCGGGCCATGACCCCACCGACGGAAGACCACCGGCCCGCGTTACGGGTCGCGCTCGGGTTGGCCATCCCGGGTGTCGCGCTGCTGGCCGCGGGACGCCCCGACCTGATCATCTACGCGGTGTTCGGTGCGATCACCGGCATGTACGGCCGCACGGAAACGCGCGGCCGGCGGTTCGCGCATCAGACCCAGGGCGGCGTGATCCTGGTCCTCGGCGTGGCCATCGGCGTGGCACTCGCCAATTCCCATGTGCCACCGGCGGTCCTGGTCATCGCCGCCGTGGCATTCGCATCCATCGGCTCGGTGGTGACCGACTACCTCGCGCTCAAGCCAGAGGGACCGTTCTACGGTGTCTTCGCGCTGGGTGCCATTGCCACGGTGCCCGCCGGCCGCGTCACGCCTTCATCGGCGATATTGCTCTGCGCCGCAACAGCTTTGTTGTGCGTCCTGCTGGGTGTGCTCGACGCGCCGCGAGCCGTGACGCCACCCGCCCGGCTTTCCCTGCCGAACCGGCGCGATGTGCTGATCCACGCAGGCCGCTACGCGCTGGCCATCACCGCCGCCGGCACCGCCGGCCTGGCGCTGGGCGTCGACCACGCCAACTGGGCCATCGCGGCCGCGGCCGGACCGTTGGCGGCCGCCGACGCCAGTGGTCGCATCAGGCGCGGAATCCACCGCCTGGGTGGCACTTTCATCGGCCTGGCCGTGGCAGCCGCACTGCTCGTGCCGGGGCCCAGCGAGTATGTGCTGGCGATCTGCGTCATGGTCCTGTTGTTCCCAACCGAACTGTTCATGGCCCACCACCACGCGGTCGCGCTGGGCTTCTTCACCCCGTTGATCATGCTGATGACCGACCTCGCCGCGCCCACCGAACCGCTGGTGCTGCTGACCGCCCGTGGTGTCGACACGATCATCGGCGTCACCGCGGCGATCGCGGTGGCGATGCTGTTACCGGGTGCCCGCGAGTAGCGCGAACCTGAGCTTGTGCGCCAGTCGCGCGAGGAATCTGGCACACAAGCTCAGGTTCGACTAGGCAGACTTCGTCAAGGTCACCTTGACGTTCTTCATGATGGGCTGGTCGCTCTGCGAGCTGAAATCGCCGATGGCACAGAGCACATTCATCTCCGGCATGTAGCCGGCCGCGTTGCCGCGCGGGATGCCGTAGGGCACGGCCTTGTAGCGGCGCAGTGAGCGGACGCTGCCGTCGCGCGCGGTGGCGACGATGTCGACGTCGTCGAACTCCTTGATGCCGCGGTCGGCCATGTCGCGCTCGTTCATGAAGATGAGCGTGCGCAGGTTCTTGATGCCACGGTACCGGTCGTTGTCGGAGTACACGGTGGTGTTCCACTGGTCGTGCGAGCGCAGCGTCGCCAGGATGAGCGTGCCTTCGCTGACAGTGTCGTCGGGCAGCTCGACGGCCGAGAACTCCGCGCGGCCCGACGGGGTCAGGAAGATCAGTTCCCGTGCGGGCTGCTTGATCCGGAAGCCGAGCGGCAACCGGACCCGGCGGTTGAAGTCCTCGAAACCGTTGAGCACCTTGGCCATCGTGTCGCGGATGCGGTCGTAGTCCTCGACGTACCAGTGCCACGGCGTCTGGCTGTTCGGCAGCGCGGCCGCGGCGATACCGGCGATGATCGCCGGCTCGGACAGCAGGTGCGGCGAGGCCGGCTTCTTCATGCCGACCGACAGGTGCACCATGCTCATCGAGTCCTCGACCGACGTGGACTGGATGCCCTCCTTCTGATGGTCCTTCTCGGTGCGGCCCAGGCACGGCAGGATCAGGGCCTGCCGGCCGTGAATCACGTGGCTGCGGTTGAGTTTGGTGCTGACCTGGACGGTGAGGTCGCACTTCTGCAGGCCCTCGAAGGTGTACGCGGTATCCGGTGCGGCACTGGCGAAATTGCCGCCCATCCCGATGAACACCTTGACGTCACCGCTGTGCATGCCCTCGATGGTGTGGACGGTGTCGAGCCCGTGCGCGCGGGGCGGGTCGATGCCGCAGACCTCGGCCAGCCGGTCCAGGAACTCCTCGGTCGGCCGGTGGTCGATACCGCACGTGCGGTTGCCCTGCACGTTGCTGTGCCCGCGCACGGGCGACGGTCCGGCGCCCTCACGGCCCAAATTGCCGCGCAGCAGAAGCAGATTCACGATTTCCCGGACGCTGTCGACACCGTGTTCGTGCTGGGTGACACCGAGGCACCAGCTGATGATGCTGCGGTCCGCGTCGCGGTAAATCTTGGCGGCCCTGCGGATATCGCGCTGCGACACCCCGGACTTGTAGACGATCTCGTCCCACGACGTCGCCTCGACCGCGGCCCGATAGGCCTCGAACCCGGTGGTGTACCGCTCGATGAACTCGATGTCGAGCGCCTTCGGATCCGTTTCTGCTTGTTCCAGAACAGCTTTGGCGATACCACGGATCAGGGCCATGTCACCGCCGATCCGGGGCTGCAGGTTCAGCGTGCTGGTTTTGGTGGACTTGAAGGTCGCCATCCGCAGGAAGTCATGCGGGATGATGGTCTTGGTGGCGCCGGCCTCGACCAGTGGGTTGATGTGCACGATCTGCGCGCCGCGGCGATAGGCCTCCGACAGCGCGGTGAGCATACGGGGCGCATTCGAGGCGGCGTTGACGCCGATGACGAACAGCGCGTCGGCGGTCTCCCAATCCTCGAGGTCGACGGTGCCCTTGCCGGTGCCGAGGGCCGCCTGCATGGCACGGCCACTGGCCTCGTGGCACATGTTGGAGCAGTCGGGCAGATTGTTGGTGCCCAGCTCGCGGGCCATCAGTTGATAGAGGAACGTCGCCTCGTTACCGAGCCGGCCCGACGTGTAGTACGACGCCTGGTTCGGGTCGTCGAGTTCCGCCAGCGCCCGGCCGACGAGGTCGAAGGCGTCGCGCCAGCTGATGGGCTTGTAGCGGTCGGTCTCGGCGTCGTACACCATCGGTTCGGTGAGCCGGCCGGTGTCTTCGAGCGCGAAGTCACTCCACTCCGCGAGTTCCGAAACCGTGTGCTGGGCAAAGAACTCCGGCCCGCAGCGCTTGTGCGTCATCTCCCACGTGACGTGCTTGATGCCGTTCTCGCAGATGTCGAGCTTGAGGCCCTTCATGTCGTCGGGCCAGGCGCAGCCCGGGCAGTCGAAGCCACCGTCCTCGTGGTTCATCTTCATGATCGCGTGCGGTCCGCTGATGGGTTCGCGCTCGCGCGCCAGGAACTTCGTGACGCTGATCGCCGCGCCCCAGCCGGCCGCGGGATGGTGGTAGGGATGGAACTCGGGCTCGCCGTGTCCCTCGGTATCGACTCGCTGCTCAATGCTCCGGTCGGTCATGCGATAAGTCTGCTCGGAAACCGACGCCTGAGTCCAAGGGCAATTTCCGTGAGCCTGATAGGCATCGCCTATCGACCGTGGTCGAATAGTCCATGCTGTTTCGCCAGCTCGAATACTTCGTGGCGCTCGCCCGCGAGAAGCACTTCGCGCGCGCCGCTGCCGCCTGCTACGTCTCGCAGCCGGCGTTGTCCGAGGCCATCCGCAAGCTCGAGAACGAACTCAAGGTCCCACTGGTGCGGCGCGGGCAGAGCTTCGAGGGCCTCACGCCCGAAGGTGAACGGCTGGTGTTGTGGGCGCGCCGGATTCTGGCCGATCACGATGCCCTCATCCACGAGGTCACCGCGTTACAGACGGGTCTGACGGGCGAGCTGCGGCTCGGCGTCATCCCGGCCGCGTCGGGCACGGTGGCCCTGCTGACCGATCCGTTCTGCCTCGAACACCCCTTGGTACGAGTGCAATTGGAGAGCAGCCTGCGCTCGGCGGGCATCGTCGAGCGCATCCGCCGCTTCGAACTCGACGCGGGCATCATCTACCCCGACGGCGTCGACACCACAGGCCTGACGGTCACACCGCTCTACGAAGAACGGCAGGTGCTGATCGCGGGCGCCGAACTGCTTGCCAGCCAGCCGAATCCGCTGACCTGGTCCGACGCCCTGGAACTCCCGCTGTGCCTGCTGAACACGGGGATGCGGGGCCGGCAGCTGCTCGACGATGTCCTGGCGGCGCACAGCCTGACGGCCACACCGCGGCTCGAAGCCGACTCGGTGGTGTCCCTGCTTGCGCACGTCAGCGGTGGCCGCTGGGCGAGCATCGTCCCCCAGACCTGGCTGCACACGTTGCGCCCGCCGGACGGCGTGCGGGTGGTGCCGCTGGAGGAACCTCAGGTGACGGCGACGGTCGCGCTGGTCACCAGCGCTGCCGAACCCGGTTCGGTGCTGGCGCGCGCATTGGTCGCGACGGCGCACCGCGCGCCGATGAAGCCCGACTAGCGGTACCAACCGGGCAACTCGGTGGGACGCAGATCGGTGGTGTCCCCCGGCCGGGTCAGGGTCAGCACGGCCCGCACGATCTCGGGGCGCGCGGCCAACGCGTCGGCGATGGCGTTGAGCCGTGCGGCGACGTTCGATTCGGCCGCGTCACCGACGAGGTCGACGGCGGCGACGAGGTAGATCCGGTTCGCCCCAACCCATTCCATGTGCAGATAGCTGACCCGCTCGATGTCGTGATGGTCCAGCAGGGCCAGCAGCGCGTTGTTGCGCGCAAGCGGCGTGACCGTCTCCCCCGTCAGGAAATCCATGTTGCGCTCGATGAGGAACAGCGCCACGCCCCCGAGCAGCAGACCGACCAGGATCGAGCCGATGGCGTCCCAGACCGCGTTGCCGGTGAGCTGGTGCGCCAAGATGCCGCACGTCGCGAGCACGATGCCGATGAGGGCCGAGAGGTCCTCGGCGAAGACGGCCCGCAGCATGGGGTTCGACGTGACGCGGATATAGCGCAACGGATGGATCCGCCGTTCGAGAGCGCCGGACTTCGTCTGCGAAAACGCTTGCAGGAAAGACGATCCCTCCAACACGAACGAAACCGCGAGCACCGCATAGGCCCAGCCGTAGGACGTCGCCTCGGCTTCGCCTTTGAGGGACTGGATGCCGTGCCAGATCGACACCACGGCGCCGACGGTGAACAGGCCGAAAGCCGCGAACATCGACCAGATGTAGCCCGCGCGGCCGTAACCCAGCCGATGTTGGGCATCGGCCGGCTTGTCCGACTGGCGGGTGCCGATGAGCAGGAACACCTCATTACCGGTGTCCGCCCAGGAATGCGCGGACTCGGCGAGCATCGACGCGCTGCCCGTGACGACGGCGGCGACGGTCTTGGCCACCGCGATCAGGGCGTTGGCACCGAGTGCGACGACCACCGTGAGGAAGCTGTTGTCGTCCGATCCACTCATGCCCTGAACACTAGAGCCCGTCAGTAGGCGTCGCCGGGTTGCACGATGCGGACCGGTCCACGCCGCGGCGCCGGGGGTTGCGGCTCCTGCACCCATTCGGCGCCACTGGCCGCCATCAGCCGGCCGATCTCATCGATGTGCATGTCGGCCAGGTCCCACACGTCGGGCACCAGCTCGCGGTCGACGATGAAGCCGAAGTCCAGCCGGTCCAGATAGCTCACCACGGTGATGTTCAGTCCCTGTCCTTCGGTGACGATCGACACCGGGAACTGATGGACCAGCTGCGCGCCTGCGAAGTACAGCGGCTTGCGCGGACCGGGCACGTTCGAGATCACCAGGTTGAACGGCGTGGCCGCGATCCGGTGCGCCAGCCCGAAGCGGGACGCCAGCCGCATGGCGGACGTCGACAGCACCGGTGCCGAGACCTGCGCCATGTCGCCGAGTTGGCTGGCGGGCACCAGGTCCAGCAGACGCTTGGCGTCGAGCATGGCCTCGCGGCAGCGGGCCACGCGCTCGAGCGGGTCCGCGCAGTCGGTCGGCAGTTCGGGGAAGATCGCGGACACCCGGTTGGTCCACGGGTCCTCCTCGTCGCCGGTACGGATCGACACCGGCACCATGGCGCGCAGCGGACCGTCGGGCAGCGCGTCGTGGGCGAGCAGGTAGCTGCGCAGGCCGCCGGCGCAGATCGCCATGACGATGTCGTTGACCGTGCCGCCGGTTGCGGTCTTGAGTTGCTTGACGTTTTCCAGCGACGCGGTGCGCATGGCGAACCGGCGATGCCCGGTGATGGGCTTGTTCCACGGCGTCGGCGGCGCCGCCGAGGTGGGCAGCGGAATCTTCGGGCCGTCTTCTTTGCCAAGGCGCGCAATGGCTTTGATGGCCGAACCGGCCTTGCTGGCGGCGCTGCCGATGCTGTCGATGCCGGCCGCGTCGGCGAGCTGGCCGACCAGCCGGGTCTGGAACCGCAATGCCTTGACCGGATGGCCCGCCAGGTTGATGACGGCGCGGCGGAGCAGATCGATATCGCTGGGTAGCGGCTCGGCTTCCCACGCCCGGCCGGGAGCGGGCGGCGTGGCGTTCGGATCGGTGTCGGTCAGGATGTTGAGCATCAACTGCCCGGCGGCGCCGTCGATGGTGGCGTGGTGATACTTCGTCAGCATCGCCCAGTTCCCGTCGTCCAGGCCATCGATGACGTAGACCTCCCACAGCGGCCGGCTCCGGTCCATCGGGCGGCCGACGATGCGCGACACCTGGTCTGCCAGCTGATCGACCATTCCCGGTCGGGCCAAATGGATTTCGCGGATGTGGAAGTCCAGATCGAAGTTCGGGTCGTCCACCCAGTAGGGATGGTCGAGACCCAGCGGCACCTCGACCAGTCGCCGCCGCAGTGGTTCGAGCTCACCGATGAGCGACGCGTACTTGGCGTGCACGGCCGCGTAGGGGTCGAACTCCTCGCTGGGCCGCTCGAAGATCATCAGCCCGGTGACGTGACCGAACGTCGTCGGCGTCTCCAGGTAGAGGAAGGTGGCGTCCATGCCGCTGAGCTGCTTCACGAGTGTTCTTCTCCTTGTTGGGTTTCCAGCTCAGCTGGTGAGCAAGCCACCCTCGACGGGCAGGGTGATTCCGGTGACGTAGCTGCTGGCGTCGCTGGCCAGGAAGATCAGTGCGGCGCTGAGTTCCTCTGTGCGCCCGAGCCTTCCGGCCAGGGTCCGGGGCAGGACGGTGGTTTCGAAGTAGCCGTCCGCATACTGATCGGTCATCTCGGAGGCGAAGAATCCCGGCGCCAGGGCATTGACGCGGATGCCCTTGCGTCCCGTCCACTGCTGGGCGAGGTCGCGCGTCAGGCCGATCAGGCCCGCCTTCGATGACGCGTAGGCCGCCTGCGGGAGGCCCGCGGTGGTCAGGCCGAGAATGCTGCTGACGTTGATGATCGAGCTGCCGGGCTGCATGTGGGTGGCACACGCTTGCGCCATCCAGTAACACCCGTTCAGGTTCAGGTCGATGACGGACCGGAACTGCTCGGGCGTTTCGCGCGTCGCCGGGACGGCCGTGCCCACTCCCGCATTGTTCACCAGAATGTCGACCCGTCCGAAGGAATCGACCGCAGCTTGTACGAGGGCCTTGCAGTCGTCCGGATTGGTGACGTCGGTGCGCACGGCGACGGCCCGGCGACCGGCGGCTTCCACCAACGCCTTGGTCTCGGCCAGCCGGTCTTCTCGACGCGCACCGAGCACGACGTCGGCGCCGGCCTGCGCCAATGCCTGCGCGAATCCGACGCCGAGGCCGCTCGAGGCGCCGGCGACTACCGCGACGCGGCCATCGAGACGGAAGAGATCAAGGATCGAAGCTGCGTCGCTCTGGGTCACTCGTGCATCATATCCAGATACGTTGCACAGACGAGACTGATCGAGATATATCTCACTCAGACATCAGCCGCTACCATGATGCGGAGACTGCGAGATGAACAGGAGGTGCGCCATCAGCGAGACACCGTTGGGTCGCATGCTCGCGTCGACAGACCGGCGCCCCGATCCACTCGAGGCGTTCCGCATCGCGCGCCGCTGGTTCATCGAGGGTCGCCGCATCGAAATGCAGGAACTGGCAACCGAACTCGGCATCAACCGGGCCACGCTGTTCCGCTGGGTCGGCGGGCGTGACGAACTGATCGCGGAAATCCTGTGGTCGCTGGCCGAGCCGACACTCCAGGCCTCTATCGACGCGGCACCCGGGCACGGCGCCGCGCACATCGCGCGGGCCGTCGGCCACTTCGCCACCGTGATCGATGAAGCCGGCTTCTTCCAGGCGTTCCTGCGGCGCGAACCCGAACGCGCCCTACGGATTCTGGCCACCCGTGCCGGGACGTTGCAGGGCCGCCTCGTCGGCGCGATCGAAGAGCTACTCAACGACGAGATCGCCGCGGGTCAACTAGACCCGCCGCTGCCCCCGCGCGACCTCGCGTTCCTCATCGTCCGCATCGTGGAGTCGTTCCTCTACGCCGACATCATCACCGGCGAACCGCTGGAGGTCGGCAAGGCCGAGCAGGCCATCGGCGCGCTGCTGGGCCACCGACCCACGTAATTCCCTACCGCCCGGGGCCCATGGGTCCGGGCACAGCCGGCACCGGCGGTGGATTGGGAATCGTCACGCTGGGCGGCGGCACCGTGACGGTGACGGTGCTGGTGCTGGCCCTCGTCGACGGGGTCGTCGGCGGCGTCGACGGACCGACCGGAACTCCCGGGATGATCTCCGTCGAAGTCACCGTCGTGCTCGTGCTGGAGGTGGGATTCGACGGCGGTGGCGACTCGTCCGAACAGGCGCTTGCACCGAGAGCAGCTGCTGCTGCCACGGACACGAAGACGATGGACCTCAACATGATTGCCGAATGCCCGTTCATTCGAACCGGTAAACCCGGACAGACACAAAACTGCCCCTCTCCCGGAGGAAAGGGGCAGTTTCGTCGTGCGAGATATCAGAGGCGCTCGATGATGGTGACGTTGGCGGTGCCGCCGCCCTCGCACATCGTCTGCAGGCCGTAGCGGCCGCCCGTGCGCTCCAGTTCGTTGAGCATGGTGGCGAACAGCTTGGCGCCGGTGGCGCCGAGCGGGTGGCCCAGCGCGATGCCGCCGCCGTTGGGGTTCACCTTCGCCAGGTCGACGTCGAGCTCCTTGGCCCACGCCAGTACGACGGATGCGAACGCCTCGTTGATCTCGACGACGTCGATGTCGTCCATGGTCAGGCCGGTCTTCTCCAGCGCGTACTTGGTCGCGGGGATCGGGCCGGTCAGCATCTTCACCGGGTCGTCGCCGCGGCAGCTGATGTGGTGGATGCGGGCCCGCGGCTTGAGGCCGTGCGCCTTGACCGCTGCCTCGGAGGCCAGCAGCGTTGCCGACGCGCCATCCGAAATCTGGCTGGCCAGCGCGGCGGTCAGCCGGCCGCCCTCGACCAGGACCTTCAGCGAGGCCAGCTTCTCGCGGGTGCTCTCGCGCGGGCCCTCGTCGACCTTGAAGCCGTCGACCGGGATGATCTCGTTGTCGAAGCGGCCCTCACGGATCGCGGTGAACGCCCGCTGGTGGCTGTTGAATGCGAACTCTTCCATGTCTTCGCGGGAGATGTCCCACTGCTCGGCGATCATCTCGGCGCCACGGAACTGCGAAATCTCCTGGTCGCCATAGCGTTCCACCCAGCGCTTCGACTCGTTGGTCGGCGAGGTGAAGCCGAACTGCTCACCGACGATCATCGCCGAGCTGATCGGAATCTGGCTCATGTTCTGGATGCCGGCGGCCAGGATCAGGTCGGCGGTGCCGGACATGATGGCCTGCGCGCCAAAGGAAATGGCCTGCTGCGAGGAACCACACTGCCGGTCGACGGTGGTGCCGGGCACGCCCTCGTCGTAGCCGGCGGCGAGCCAGGTCAGGCGGCCGATGTTGCCGGCCTGCCCACCGATGGCGTCGACGCAGCCGACGATGACGTCGTCGAACGCGGCGGGGTCGACGTCGTTGCGCGCGAAGATCCCGCGGTACACCTCCACACCGAGATCGATCGGGTGGTAACCGGAGAGGCCACCACCCTTCTTGCCGACGGCGGTGCGCACAGCGTCGATGACGTACGCCTCAGATGCGGCCATTTCTCATCTCCTTCTTTGGGTGAAACTCATTTGGCGGCAAGGCGTTACGGGGCTACCGCGACGCCGCCGAGCACGATGGTCAGGTAGTGCTGCCCGACGTCTTCCGCGGTCAACTTGCCGCCCGGCTGGTACCAGCGCACCGAGACCCAGGTGGTGTCACGGATGAAGCGGTAGACCAGATCGACGTTGAGGTCGGACCGGAAGACGCCTTCGGCCATGCCCTGCTTCAGAACGTCGACCCACATCTTGCGCTGCTGGCGGTTGCGTTCGTCGACGAAGGCGAACTGCGGCAGGACCCCGAGCCGCTTGGCCTCGTCCTGATAGATGACGACCTGCGCGTGCCGGTGCTCGATGGCATCGAACGACGCCATGAACAAACCCTTGAAACGCGCCAGCGGATCGGGCTCGGTGGCGATGATGTGCTCGTACCGGGTGAACAGCCAATCGAGGAAGTCACGCATGACCTCTTCGACCATCTGTTCCTTCGATTTGAAGTGATGGTAGAGACTGCCTGACAGGATTCCTGCCGAGTCTGCGATGTCCCGGACAGTGGTTGCCTTCAGCCCACGCTCAGCGAACATCGCCGCGGCGAGCTGAAGAAGCTCGTCGCGCCTGGTCGCCGGTTGACTGGGCGATGGAGACGCCATCGACACAGCATAGCAACCAAGCGCTTGTTAGGTCGATTGTGGAGGCTGGTGACTGTCGCCACTAGCCATTTCCCCGCCGAAACTGAGCTTGATGGCGAGAAATCGCCTGAATATCGCCATCTTCCTCACGTTCGACGAGGTGGCGGCGCAATAGTCTGTGGAGGTGGGGGACATCGCTGTCGGGGCGTTCGTGGTCGGGCTTGTCGTCATGGCCGTCGCCGCGTTCCGAGACGATCCGGCCACGGCCGCCCGCATCTATTGGACCGGTGCGGCCATCACCACGGCGGCGGCAACCCTCATCGGCATCCCGCGCGGCTGGTCAGGAGCGCTCGAGGGGCTTCTCCTCTCCGTGTGCTTGATCCTGTTGTGCACGTACGTCCGGACGCCGTATCTCAAGGTCGGAGGGAAGACCCGAACGCTATTCAGCGCCGAGCCCGAGCCCTACGGCATGAACCTCAGCACGCCGAAGACGTGGTGGCTGCTCGTGGTCGTGGCGATAGTTTTCATGTACCCGGTGCTCGCCTTCGTCGACGACGGTGTGCGCGATTGGAAATTGGTCGCCTATGTCGCAGGCACGGTCCTCGTCGGCATGCGGTTCGGCTACCTCGACCGACTCCTCGGCCACCCGATTACGGCCGGCCAATACATCCAGTTCGGGCTCGTCTCGATTCTGACGATCGCGCTCTTCCCACTGGGGTACCTGGCGATGTACTACGGCGGACGGCATTGGATCACGAAAACTGCCGCGTACGAACGACAAGCGCGTCGTCGAACGTGAGCTTGTGTGCGAAGAATCGCAAATTTTTCGCACACAAGCTCACGTTCGGCGCGGGAAACTGTTCCTTCGATTTGAAGTGCTGGTAGCGACTGCCTGGCAGGATGCCGGCCGAGTCTGCGATGTCCCGGACAGTGGTTGCCTTCAGCCCACGCTCAGCGAACATCGCCGCGGCGAGTCAAGAAGCTCGTCGCGCCTGTTCGCGGGTTGACTGGGCGATTCAGACGCCATCGCAACAGCTTGGAAACCAAGCGCTTGCTAGGGTAGGTCGGGCCGGTGTTGACTTGGCCACTACGTACACAAAGAACGAGTGCTCACAGGGGTCGCGCGCGTTGAGGCGATCGCGGCTCTGAGAGCGGGCGAGGTCACAAGCGCGGTCCTCGACCGCGACCGATAGATGGGGTGCGTAAAGCGTCGGGCGCTTCGATTTCGAGCCCTATGCTTGCGCGCAGCACGACTTGAAATGGATGAGTAGCAGGAGATCATGAGCACGACACAGCGTGCCCTGGAGGGTATCCGGGTCATCGACATGACCCGCGTCTTCGCCGGCCCGATCAGCGCGCAGATACTGGGCGACCTCGGCGCTGACGTCATCAAGGTGGAGCGACCGGGCAGCGGTGACGAAGGGCGCGGTTACGGTCTTGCCTCGGTCGAGGGCAAGGACGGCAAGGACCTTCGCCAGTCCGGCTTCTTCACCGCGTCGAACCGCAACAAGCGGTCGATCACGGTCAACCACTCCAAGCCGGAGGGGCAAGACATCCTGCGTGCCCTGGTCAAGACCGCGGACATCCTGGTCGAGAATTACAAGGTCGGCGACCTCAAGCGGTTCGGGCTGGACTACGAGAGCCTGAAGGCGATCAATCCCCGCCTCATCTACTGCTCGATCACCGGCTTTGGCCAGACCGGGCCAATGGCGGCGCGCGCGGGCTACGACGGGTTGTTCCAGGCGAGCGGCGGCATGATGGCCGTGACCGGCATCCCCGAAGGCCAGCCCGGCGCGGGGCCAGTGAAAGCCGGTCCCAGCCTGGTCGATTTCGTGACCGGCCACAACAGCGCCATCGCGATCCTCGCCGCGCTGAACCATCGCAACAACACCGGCGAGGGCCAATACATCGACATGGCGCTGCTCGACAGTTCCGTGGCGATGGTCTGCCACATCATGCAGGACTATCTGATCAGCGGCGTCCAGGCGGAGCGTCTGGGCAATGGTGGCAACGGCGGCGGCCCCGCAGACCTCATCCATGCGCGCGACGGCATGACGTACATCACGGCCGGCAGCGACGCTCACTGGCGGCGCATGTCGGAGTTGATGGGCCAGCCCGAGCTCTACGACGACCCGCGCTTCGACACCAACGCCAAGCGGGCCAAGATCAATCGCGCGGAGTTGATCGACATCATCAACGAGTGGAGCCGGCAGTTCACGACGGAGGAGCTCCAGGCAAAGTTCGACAGCGTGGGCATCCCGGCCGCGCGCTATAACGATCTGGCGGAGGTCTGGGAAGATCCGCAGGTGCAGCACCGGGGCCTGCGCGCGACGACGCCGCATGCATGGGCCGCCGCCGGATCGGTCGATCTGATCGGCAGCCCGCTGGCGGGTATGGGTGCCACGCCAGCGACGATCCGCCTCGCCCCGCCAGTGATCGGCGAGCACAACGCGGAGATACTCGAAGAACTGGGCTACGACGCGGCGCAGATCGCGGAATTGCAGGAGCAGGCGATCATCTGATCGAGAGGGTCCGCCACCAGGTCAGGCTTGCGAGATCGCGAGCCAGCCACACATGAAAATGCCCGCCTGATTGCGACAACGTTGTCGCAATCAGGCGGGCAGTGCACATATCCGAACCTCGCGGCCGGATGAAAACTACGCCCGCTGGCTCGACACCGAAATGATCTCGCCGGTCAGGTAGCTGGAGTAGTCGCTGGCCAGGAAGGCGATGGTCGACGCGATCTCCCACGGCTCGGCGGCGCGGCCGAAGGCCTCGTCCGAGGACAGCCGGTCCAGCAGATCCGCGGACGCCGACTTCTCCAAGAACTTGTGCCGCGCGATGCTCGGCGACACCGCGTTGATGCGGACGCCGTACTCGACGGCTTCGATTGCGCTGCAACGAGTCAGGGCCATGACGCCGGCCTTGGCTGCGGCGTAGTGCGACTGCGAGTGCTGCGCGCGCCAGCCCAGCACGCTGGCGTTATTGACGATCACACCGCCGTGCTCGACGCCGCGGAAGTACCGCAGCGCGGCGCGGGTCGCGCGCATCACCGAGTTCAGAGTGACGTTGAGGACGCGGTCCCACTCGTCGTCGGTCATGTCGACCAGCGGGGTCTCCCCGCCGAGGCCGGCGTTGTTGACCAGGACGTCCAGCCGGCCCATCTTCTCGACGGCCGCGGTGATCAAGGCGTCGACAGCCTCGGTCGAGGTGACGTCGCAGACGACGGCCTCGACCTTGCCCAGGCCGAGAGCGGCCAGCTGGTCACGCGTTTCGCCCAGGCGACGCTCGTGGTAGTCGGACACCACGACGTCGGCGCCCTCCAGCAGTGCGCGACGGGCGGTGGACGAGCCGATGCCCGTGCCGGCGGCGGCCGTGACGAGGACGACCTTGCCCTTCAGCAGGCCGTGGCCCTCAACCTCGGTAGGAGCAACTGAAAGATCCATCAGCCCTTGGCCTCTCGGGGTAGGCCGAGCACGCGCTCGGCGATGATGTTGCGCTGAATTTCGTTGGACCCGCCGTAGATGGTGTCCGAACGCGAGAACAGGTAGAGGCGCTGCCACTCGTCGAACTCGCCGCCGGGCAGCGTCAGCCCGGCCATGCCCTGCACGTCCATGGCGATCTCACCGAGCTCGCGATGCCAGTTGGCCCACAACAGCTTTGACACGTTGTCCTGACCGGGCTGCTCGACGTCCATGGTCGCCATGGCGTAGGACCGCATGGCTTGCAGGCCGGTCCACGACTCGGTCAGCTTGTGCCGGATCAGCGGATCGTCGATGGCGCCGGTGGTCTTGGCGACACCGATCAGGCCTTCGAGCTCGCGCTTGTAACGGATCTGCTGGCCCAGTGTGGAAACGCCGCGCTCGAACGTGAGCGTCGCCATCGCGACGCCCCAGCCCTGCCCTGGCTCACCGACGACGAGCGACGCCTCGGTGCGGGCGTCGTCGAAAAACACCTCGTTGAATTCGGAGTCGCCGGTCAGCTGGACGATCGGGCGGATCTCGACGCCCGGCTGGTCCAGCGGCACCAACAGGTAGGAGAGGCCATGGTGACGCTTCGAGCCCTTCTCGGTGCGGGCCACCACGAAGCACCACTGCGCCCAGTGCGCCAGCGAGGTCCAGACCTTCTGACCGTTGATGACCCACTCGTCGCCGACGAGTTCGGCCGACGTCGAGACGTTGGCCAGGTCGCTGCCGGCGCCGGGCTCGGAGTAACCCTGGGCCCACAGCTCGGTGACGTTGAGGATGTTCGGCAGGAAACGCTTCTTCTGCTCTTCGGTGCCGTACGCGATGAGCGTCGGGCCGAGCAGTTCCTCACCGAGGTGGTTGACCTTGTCCGGGGCGTCCGCCTTGGCGTACTCCTCGTAGAAGGCGACGCGGTGCGCGACCGACAACCCGCGGCCACCGTGCTCCTCAGGCCAGCCCAGGCAGGTCAGGCCTGCCGCGGCAAGGTGCTGGTTCCACGCGCGTCGTTCTTCGTATGCCTCGTGCTCACGGCCGGGGCCACCAAGACCTTTGAGAGCTGCGAATTCACCGACGAGATTGTCTGCGAGCCATTGCCGGACCTCCGCCCGGAACGTCTGGACCTCTATCACCCTTATAGGCTAACCTACCAAGCACTTGCTTTGTTAGAGGGAGTTCCAATGAGTGGGTCCGACGGCACCCAGCAGCCCGGTCGGCAGACCCCACCGCAGACCTACACCAAAGAACATTTGGCTAACTTCAAGACGCCGCGTTCGGTGGCGTTCCTCGAGACGCTGCCACGCAACCCTGGGGGCAAAGTGGTCAAACCACAACTGCGAGAGATGAATCGGTAAATGGATCTGACATTCGACGACGAAACCGAGGAGTTCCGGGCCGAGGTCCGCGACTTCCTGGCGGCCAACAGGGACAAGTTCCCCACCAAGTCCTACGACACCCTCGAGGGCTTCGAGCAGCACCGTGCCTGGGACAAGGTGCTTTTCGACGCCGGCCTGTCGGTCATCGCGTGGCCCAAGGAGTACGGCGGCCGCGACGCCACCATGCTGCAGTGGGTGGTGTACGAGGAGGAGTACTTCAAGTCCGGCGCCCCCGGCCGGGCTTCGGCCAACGGCACCGCGATGCTGGCGCCGACGCTGTTCGCGCACGGCACCAAGGAGCAGCTGCAGCGCGTACTGCCGAAAATGGCTTCCGGCGAAGAGATCTGGGCCCAGGCCTGGTCCGAGCCCGAGTCGGGTAGCGACCTGGCGTCCCTGCGCTCGACCGCGACCAAGGTCGACGGCGGCTGGAAGCTCAACGGCCAGAAGATCTGGAGCTCGCGCGCCCCGTTCGGCGAGCGCGGTTTCGGCCTGTTCCGCTCCGACCCGGAAGCGCAGCGCCACAAGGGTCTGACGTACTTCATGTTCGACCTCAAGGCCGAGGGCATCACCGTCCGGCCCATCGCCCAGCTGGGTGGTGAGACCGGCTTCGGCGAGATCTTCCTCGACGACGTGTTCGTGCCCGACGAGGACGTCATCGGTCAGGTGCATGGCGGCTGGACCGCCGCCATGAGCACGTCGAGCAACGAGCGCGGCATGTCGCTGCGCAGCCCGGCCCGCTTCGTCGCCCCGGCCGAACACCTTGTCGCGCAATGGAAGACCGACAAGAACCCGGCCTACGCCGAGCGCGTCGCCGACGCCTGGATCAAGGCCCAGGCCTACCGCCTCCACACCTTCGGCACCGTCACCCGGTTGGCCAACGGCGGCGAGCTGGGCGCCGAGTCCTCGGTGACCAAGGTGTTCTGGTCCGACCTCGACGTCGCCCTGCACCAGACCGCACTCGACCTGCGCGGCCCCGACGCCGAGCTGTACGACCACTGGACCGAAGGATTGCTGTTCGCCCTGGGCGGCCCGATCTACGCCGGTACCAACGAAATTCAGCGCAACATCATCGCCGAGCGCCTGCTGGGCCTGCCCCGCAAATAAGAGGAATTGTTCACGTGTTCTTTGAATTGGACGAATCGCAGCGCGATTTCGCTGCGAGCATCGACGCCGCGCTGGGTGCGGCAGACGTGCCCGCCGCCGTTCGGGCGTGGGGCGGGGTCGAGAAGGCGGCCGACGCCGCACCCGGCCGCAAGGTGTGGTCAACCCTGGCCGACCTGGGTGTCACCGCACTGAACGTGCCGGAAGAGCTCGACGGCATCGGCGCGCATCCGGTGGATCTGGTTGTCGCCCTCGAGCGTCTGGGCTACTGGGCCGTGCCGGGTCCGGTCACCGAATCCATTGCCGTGGCTCCGGTGCTGCTGGCATCAGATAAGCGATCGGAAGGCCTGGCCTCCGGCGAGCTCATCGCCACCGTCGCCCTGCCGCCGCTGGCCCCGCGGGCCGTCGACGCCGACACCGCCGGTCTGATCCTGCTGGCCGGGGATGGTCAGGTGCAGGACGCCACCATCGGCGCCGACCACCAGTCCGTCGACCCGGCCCGTCACCTGTTCGACGTGACCGCCACCGGCGAGGCCCAATCGGCCGATACGGCAAAGGCTTTCGAGTTCGGTGCGCTGGCCACCGCAGCGCAGCTGGTCGGCGCCGGCCAGGCGATGCTCGACATGGCTGTCGCGTACGCCAAGCAGCGCACGCAGTTCGGCACCGTGATCGGCTCGTACCAGGCCATCAAGCACAAGCTGGCCGACGTGCACATCGCCGTCGAGCTGGCCCGTCCGCTGGTCTACGGCGCGGCCCTGGCCCTGGCCGACGGGTCGCCCACGCTGGCCCGCGACGTCAGCGCCGCCAAGGTGGCCGCCAACGAAGCCGCGCTGCTGGCCGCCCGGTCGTCGCTGCAGACGCACGGCGCCATCGGTTTCACGCAGGAACACGACCTGTCCCTGTTGCTGCTGCGAACGCAAGCACTGCGCTCGGCGTGGGGCGACTCGACGTGGCACCGGACCCGCGTACTGGAAGGGCTGTGAGCATGAGCGAAGAACGGGAGATGCTGCGCGCCACCGTCGCAGCGCTGGTCGAGAAGCACGCAGGCCCTGAGGCCGTGCGCGCCGCCATCGAGTCCGAAAAGGGCTACGACGAGAAGCTCTGGCAGATGCTGTGCGAGCAGGTCGGCGCCGCGGCGCTGGTCGTGCCCGAGGAGCTTGGCGGCGCCGGCGGCGAATTGGGTGACGCCGCAGTCGTTCTCGAGGAACTGGCCAAGGGGCTGGTCCCGACGCCGCTGCTCGGCACCACGCTGGCCGAACTGGCGCTGCTCGCCGTCGGTGCGGAAGAGCCGCTGGAGGGCCTGGCCGAGGGCACGTCCATCGGCACCGTCGTTTTCGATGCCGGCTATGTCATCAACGGCGACGTCGCCGATGTGGTGATCGCCGCGCAGGACGGTCAGCTGACCCGCTGGACCGACAACACCGTCGCCCCGGCCACCACCATGGACCCGACGCGTCGCCTCGCGGCCGTCAGCCCGGGCAGCACCACCACCCTCGGTGCCGACCCCGGCCTGGCGGACACCGCGGCCATCCTGATGGCCGTCGAGCAGGTCGCCGCAGCCAGCCGCTGCCTGGACCTGACCGTCGCCTACTCGAAGGACCGCGTGCAGTTCGGCCGGCCCATCGGCAGCTTCCAGGCGCTCAAGCACCGCATGTCGGACCTGTACGTCAAGGTTTCGGCCGCCCGCTCGATCGTCAACGACGCCCTCGCCGACCCGACCCCCACGAATGCGTCGCTGGCCCGCTACATGGCCACCGAGGCGTTCAATGCCGTTGCCGGCGAAGCGATCCAGATGCACGGCGGCATCGCGATCACCTGGGAGAGCGACATCCAGTTCTACTTCAAGCGCGCGCACGGCAGTGCGCAGCTGCTCGGGTCGTCGCGGGAGCACCTGCGTCGCCTCGAAGCCGAAGTTCTGGCCTAACGTCGAGGTATGACCAATCCGGTAGCGCTGCGCGCAGGCATCCCACCGTTCTATGTGATGGACGTGTGGCTGGCCGCGGCCGAGCGCCAGCGCAGCCACGGCGACCTGGTGAACCTGTCGGCGGGACAACCCGCCGCACAGGCACCGGCGCCCATCCGGGCCGCCGCCGCCGAGGCGCTGGCCAATGACAACCTCGGATACACCGTCGCGCTGGGCATTCCCGAGCTGCGGGAGGCCATCGCCAAGTCGTATCTCGACCGGTACGGCGTCGAGGTGGAGCCGGACGCCGTCGTCATCACCACTGGGTCCACCGGTGGATTCCTACTCGCGTTCCTGTCGTGCTTCGACATCGGCGACCGCGTCGCGGTCGCCAGCCCGGGTTATCCCTGCTATCGCAACATCCTGTCGGCCCTGGGCTGTGAGGTCGTCGAGGTGCCATGCGGCCCCGAAACCCGTTTCCACCCAACCATTTCCATGTTGGAGCAGCTCGACCCGCCGGTGAAGGGGCTGATCATCGCCAGTCCCAACAACCCGACGGGGACGGTGCTACCTGCCGAGGATCTGGCCGCCATCGCCACCTGGTGCGACGACAACTCCGTGCAGCTCATCAGCGACGAGCTGTACCACGGGCTCATCTACGACGACGCGCCCGCGACCAGCTGCGCCTGGGAGACCTCGCGCAACGCCATTGTGGTGAACAGCTTTTCGAAGTACTTCGCCATGACCGGCTGGCGGTTGGGCTGGCTGCTGGTGCCTGAGCCGCTGCGCCGGGCCGTCGACTGCCTGACCGGCAACTTCTCCATCTGCCCTCCCACACTCCCCCAGTACGCGGCCGTCGCGGCGTTCACGCCGGAGGCGATCGCCGAAGCCGACTCCCTCGTCCACCACTACGCCGAGAACCGCGCGCTGCTACTCGCCGGGCTGGCCGACGTGGGGCTCGACAAGTTGGCACCCGCCGACGGCGCGTTCTACGTCTACGCCGATATTTCGGCGTACTCGACGGACTCCCTGACCTTCTGCGAGAAGCTGCTGGCCGACACCGGCCTGGCGATCGCGCCGGGCGTGGATTTCGACACTCAGCACGGCGGATCGTTCGTTCGGTTGTCGTTCGCCGGGCCGAAGTCCGACATCGAAGAAGCGCTGCGCCGGCTGGGTCCCTGGCTTGCCGCATACCGGCAGGGGTAGCTGTCGCGTTTGCCACACAAGGGGCGAGAACAATCGGCAGGCCGGTACCATCGGTCCGCAATGTCCCAGGAAACCGACAACCCAGAACCGGAAGTTACCGACGACTTACCGGTGAACCGCGAGGGCCTCGAACGGCACGGCATCAAGCTGTCCACGCCCATCGGTGAGATCGCCATCGCGATCTCGACGCCGCGCGGTGGTTTGGCGATCCCGAAGCGATTCGATCCGCTCGGCCTGGCCAACCGCGCCCTCGGCGTCGCGAAGTTCGGTTTCAAGCTTGCCGCCTGGGGTGGCGAGCAGATTGCGATCGCGACCAAGACCACCGTCGAGGCCATCGAGATGGCCCCCGAACGCACGCCGGCACCCGCCCCGCAGAAACAGCCCGCCAAGGAGTCCCTGCACGGCAAGCTCGGCGGCCTGCTGGACCGCGCCATCGACCAGAGCACTGCCGACGGGAAGACCGAGCTCTATCACCGGCTGCTCGATCAGCTGGTTGCCGACGAGGCCCGCATCATCGGCGCGCTGTCCGACAACGAGTCGTCGCCGCTGGTGAACATCTACCCGCGGAACCGCAGCGTCGCGACGCTGGAGAACGCGTGCCTGATCGGCCGCACCGCCAACGTCGCGCTGCCGCAGATGGTGCCGCAGTACGTCAGCCACCTGCTGGCGCTCGGGCTGGTCGAGACCGTTCCCGAGGACCCCGAGCTGAAGGCCGACTACGAGATTCTCAGCGCGGAGTCGATGGTGTTGAAGGCCATCAAGGACGCCTCGCGGGGCCCCTTCCCCGCGCGCGTCGAGAAGCTTGCGCTGCGGCTGTCGGAGCTGGGCCGCGGGCTGTGGGAAGCCGCGATGCAGGACGAGTCGTAGTCGACCTTTCCCGTCGGCCACATGTTGATCGTGCGCCCTGGGTCTTCGCTTCTCGCACTTTGCATGCGCCCGCGCACGGTCAACGCCCACAAGGCATTTGCTTGTCAAGTGCCCAGCACATTCACGCACACGAATGTGCAGTCAGAGCGGCGCAACCGCGGATCCGACGATCTGTACGCACACTCGCGAAGTCGCTGAATCAGGGTTCAGCGCGAGTGTGCGTACAGCGCGTCTCAGCCACGGATATGACGATCTGTACGCACACTCGGCGCGCGAACCGTCACGGACGGGGCACGCCGGCGGCAACAACGCGCTCATTGTCGGCCCGATCCACATCCGCCAGGTCGATGCCCTTGGTCTCGTGCGCGAACGCCAGCGCCACGAGCGTCACCACGCAGGCCCCGGCCAGGTAGATCGCGATCGGCACCGACGAGTGGTAGTCCTTCAGCAACCGCACCGCGATGATCGGTGCGAGTGACCCGGCGAAGATCGCCGTCACCTGATAGCCAAGGGAAACACCGGAATAGCGCATCCGGGTCGGGAACATCTCCGACATCAGCGCCGGTTGCGGCGCGTACATGAACGCATGCGCGACCAGGCCCGCGGTGATCGCCGTCATGATGACGAAGTAGTGCTTGCTGTCCATCATCGGGAACGCGACGAAGCCCCAGGCGGCGGTCAGCAGCGTCCCGATGAGGTAGACGGGGCGACGGCCGATGCGGTCGGAGAGCCTGCCCACCAACGGGATTGCCACCAGGTGCACCGCGTGGGCCACCAGCAGGTACCACAGGATCAGCGAAGTGCTCACGCCCGCATGCACTTTCAGATACGTGATCGAGAACGTGACCACCAGGTAGTACATGATGTTCTCGGCGAACCGCAGCCCCATGGCGGTCAGCACCTTGCCCGGGTAGTACCGGAGCACCTCGACGACGCTCATCGACGATGCCTTGACGCGCTCGGCTTCTTCTTGTGCCGCAACGAAAATCGGCGCATCGGTGACCTTGGTACGGATGTAGTAACCAACCAGCACCACGACCGCCGACAGCCAGAACGCGACCCGCCAGCCCCACGACAGGAACTCCGGCTCGGACAACGTCTTCGTCAGCGTCAGTAGCACGACGGTCGCCAGGATGTTGCCGACCGGCACCCCGGCCTGTGGCCAACTGGACCAGAATCCGCGGCTCTGGGCGGGACTGTGCTCGGCGACCAGGAGCACCGCGCCGCCCCACTCGCCGCCGACCGCGAAGCCCTGGATGAACCGCAGCACCACCAGGAGCGCCGGCGCCCAGTAGCCGATCTGTCCATAGGTCGGCAGGCAGCCCATGAGGAACGTGGCCGAACCGACCAGCAGCAACGAGAACTGCAGCAGAGTCTTGCGGCCGAACTTGTCGCCGAAGTGACCGAACACCACGCCACCCAGCGGCCGGGCGACGAAGCCAACCGCGTAGGTGACGAAGGCCGCGAAGATGGCATCGAGATCGCTGCCGCTCTGCCCGAAGAACACCTTGCTGAACACCAGGGTGGCTGCGGTGCCGTACAGGAAGAACTCGTACCACTCCACGACGGTGCCGGCCATGGAAGCCAGGACGACCCGACGCAATCCGGACCGGATCGGCGCGCTCATTGCGCGACTATAGCCAGGTGTCCTCGGTCGTCGTGGTGAGAAACGCATCCAGATCGTCGCGCCATTGCGCCGGGGTGTTCTTGTCCGGCTCGATGCCGGTGTACTCGCCGCGGTAGAACAGCAGCGGACGCGGCTTGATGGCCTGCGGCTCGGACATGGACTGCACCGCGCCGAACACCACGAAGTGGTCGCCGCCGTCGTGGACCGAGTGCACCGTGCAGTCGATGTGGGCGAGCGTGCCGTCGAGCACCGGGGAGCCCAATCCCGAAGGGCTCCAATCGATCCCGGCGAACTTGTCCTCGGCCCTGGAGCCGAACTGCGCCGAGACGTGCTGCTGGTTCTCGTGCAGCATGTTGACGCAGAACTTGCCACTGGCCTCGATGGCCTTCCAGGCCCGGGACTGCTTTGTCGGGCAGAACAGGACCAGCGGCGGGTCCAGTGACAGGGCAGCGAACGACTGGCAGGCGAAACCGACCGGCACACCGTCATTCACGGTGGTGATGACGGTGATGCCGGTACAGAACTGCCCGAGCACATTACGGAATGTGCGGGGGTCGATCTGCGGGGTCGAAGTCATGCCGCGCGAGCCTACTTGAACCCGACGCTGAAGTCGTGACCCCAGAGGCTGATGCCGACGCTCTCGCGCGCGATCCAGCTCTCGTCCTCGACTTCGAGGCCCTCGCAACCGAATTCCATGTCGAAGCCACCCGGCGTCTTCATGTAGAAGGACAGCATCTTGTCGTTGATGTGCCGGCCCAGCGTGGCCGACATCTTGACCTTCTTACGGTTGGCGCGGTCCAGGCACAGGCCGACGTCGTCGGAGTTCTCCACCTCGACCATCAGGTGCACGATGCCCGTCGGGTTGGGCATGGGCATGAACGCCAGCGCGTGGTGGCGCGGGTTGCAGCCGTAGAAGCGCAGCCACACCGGGTCGCCGTCGGCCGGGCGGCCCGCGATCTGCGGGGGCAGCCGCATCGAGTCGCGCAGCCGGAAGCCCAGCACGTCCTGGTAGAACGCCTGCGCCGCGGCGTCGTCATTGCAGGTGAGCACGACGTGGCCGAGGCCCTGCTCGGCGGTGACGAACTTGTGGCCGTAGGGGCTGACGAAGCGACGACCCAGGTACTGGATGCCGTAGTAGACCTCGAGGGTGTTGTCGGCCGGGTCCTGGAAGCTGATCATGCCCTCGACCTTGCGGTCGAGCAGTTCTTCCTTAGTCCCTTCCTTGAACGGGACGCCGTGGGCGCTGAGGGTTTCCTTCAGCTGCTCGAGGGCAGGCGCGTCGGCGACCTCCCAGCCCGAGGCCAACAGGCGATCCTTCTCGCCGGGCACGATCACCAGACGCGCCGCGACGTCGTCCATCCGCAGGTAGAGGGCATCGGGATTGGTGCCCTCGCCCTCCATCATGCCGAGCACCTTGAGCCCGAACTCGCGCCAGGCCGCCACATCGGTGGCCTCGATGCGCATGTAGCCGAGGGCCTTGATCGTCGTCATGCCATGTCTCCTCTAGCCGCCCAGAAAATCGAGGGTCAGCTTGTTGAACTCGTCGAACTTCTCTAGTTGTGCCCAGTGGCCGCACTGACCGAACACGTGCAGCTGGACCCGAGGAATCTGCTTGAGCGCCACCAACGCGCCGTCGAGCGGGTTGACCCGATCCTCACGGCCCCAGATCAGCAGTACCCGCTGCCGCAGCTTGTGCACTTCGCGCCACATCATGCCGAGCTCGTAGTCCGGCCCCGCGAAGGACTTGACCATCGCGCGCAGTGCGGCGAGCGACTCGGGCGTGCTGGCGATGGCGAACCGCTCGTCGATCAGCTCCGGCGTGACCAGGCTCTGGTCGAAGACCATGATCCGCACGAACGCCTCGAGGGTCTCGCGCGTCGGTGCGTAGGCGAACTTGCCGAGCAGCTTCACGCCCTCGGTGGGATCGGGCGCGAACAGGTTGACGCTCAGCCCGCCGGGGCCCATCAGCACCAGCCGGCCGGCCCGCTCCGGATGATCCAGCGCGAACCGGACCGCCGTGCCACCGCCGAGCGAATTGCCCACCAGCGCCGCCCGTTCGATACCGAGGTGGTCGAACAGCGCCAGCAGCGCCGTCGCGCTGTGGCGGTGGTACTGCACGTGGTCGGTGGGCTTGTCCGAATATCCGTAGCCCGGCTGGTCGACGGCCAGCACGTGGAACCGCTCGGCCAACACCGCGATGTTCTTCGAGAAGTTCGACCAGCTCGACGCACCCGGGCCGCCGCCGTGCAGCAGCACGATCGTCTCGGCGGCCGGGTCGCCGGCCTCGTGGTAGTGCAGGCGCAAATCATCGCTCACCTGCGCATACCGCGAAGTGGACTCGAAAGTGACCTCGGATACCGCGGCGGTCATCAGACCATGGTGTCGGCCGGGGGCAGACCGAACTCGTTGTTACCGAAGATCAGGTAGGCGCGCTCGGGCTCGTTGGCGGCGTGCACGCGGCCGGCGTGGGCGTCGCGCCAGAAGCGCTGCAGCGGGGTGCCGTTGGCCAGGGCGGTGGCGCCGGCGGCCTCGAAGAGGCGGTCGACGGACGCGATGGCGCGGCCGGTGGCGCGCACCTGGTCACGACGGGCACGGGCCCGCAGCTCGAACGGAATCTCCTTGCCGGCGACCAGCAGGGCGTACTCGTCGGCGACGTTGCCGATCAGCTGGCGCCAGGCGGCGTCGATGTCGCTGGCGGCCTCGGCGATGCGGACCTTGGCGAACGGGTCGTCCTTGGACTTCTCACCGGCGAACGCGGCACGGACGCGCTTGCCCTGGTGCTCGACGTGCGCGGCGTAGGCACCGTAGGCCATGCCGACGATCGGGGCGGAGATGGTGGTGGGGTGCACGGTGCCCCACGGCATCTTGTAGACCGGGGCGGTGTTGGTCTGGTAGCCGCCGGCGGTGCCGTCGTTCATCGACTTGTAGGACAGGAAGCGGTGCCGCGGCACGAAGACGTCCTTGACGACGATGGTGTTGCTGCCGGTGCCACGCAGGCCGACCACGTTCCACACGTCGTCGATGGTGTATTCGGTGCGCGGGATCAGGAAGCTGCCGAAGTCGACCGGGCGGCCGTCCTTGATGACCGGGCCGCCGAGGAACGCCCAGGTGGCGTGCTCCGAACCGGAGGACCAGTTCCACGCGCCGTTGACGATGTAGCCGTCGCCGGTCTCGGTCACCACGCCGGCGCCCATCGGGGCGTAGGACGAGGAGATGCGGACGGTCGAGTCCTCGCCCCAGACGTCTTCCTGGGCCTGCTGATCGAACAGCGCCAGGTGCCAGTTGTGCACGCCGATGATCGACGCGACCCAGCCGGTGGAACCGCAGGCGCTGGCGATGCGGCGGACCGCCTCGTAGAACACGGTGGGGTCGGCCTCGAGGCCGTCCCACTGGGCGGGCTGCAGCAGTTTGAAGAAGCCGATCTCGTTCAGACTGTCGATAGACTCCTGCGGCACCTGGCGCAGGTCCTCGGTCAGCTGTGCGCGTTCGCGCAGCACCGGCAGCAGGTCGTCGATGCCAGCCAGCACGGCCTGCACGTCGAGTTGTTCAATTGACGTCACGGATTGCCTCCCGGGGAGTGGTCGTCTAGACAGAAGATTAGAACACGTTACGATTTGTGTCGAGCATGGCGGTACTGCAGCAGGTAGACCCGCATAACTGCACTTTTGTAACCTGTTCTAGTTACTGGCCGTCAGGCCGGTTCGAACGAAGGGTGATCGTTGTGGACGAGCCGCTGGGCAGCCACGTGCTGGAACTTGTGGTGGCCGATGTCGTCGCCGAGACGAACGACGCGCGCGTCTTGGTGTTCAAGACGCCCGAAGGCAGCGACATCCCGCCAGAGCGACTGAAGTACTCCCCCGGTCAGTTCCTGACCCTGCGCGTCCCGAGCACCCGCACCGGATCGGTCGCCCGCTGCTACTCCCTGTGCAGCTCGCCGCATGCCGACGAGGCGCTGACCGTCGCGGTCAAGCGCACCGCGGACGGCTACGCGTCGAACTGGCTGTGCGACAACGCACATGTCGGCATGCGGATGCACGTGCTGGCGCCGTCCGGCACGTTCGTCCCCAAGAACCTCGACACCGACTTCCTGCTGCTGGCCGGCGGTAGCGGCATCACGCCGATGCTGTCGATCCTCAAGTCCGCGCTGTCCGAGGGCACCGGCAAGGTGACGCTGTTCTACGCCAACCGCGACGAGAAGTCGGTGATCTTCGGCAAGGCGCTGCGCGAACTGACGTCGCTGTACCCCGACCGGCTGTCCGTCGTGCACTGGCTCGAGTCGGTGCAGGGCCTGCCCAACCCGACCATCCTGGCCACGCAGCTGGCGCCCTACACCACACGCGAGACGTTCATCTGCGGCCCGGCCCCGTTCATGGCCGCCGCCGAGGAGGCGCTCCTCAAGTCGGGCGCCGACAAGAGCAATGTCCACCTCGAGGTGTTCCAGTCACTGGACTCCGACCCGTTCGCCGCCGTCGTGCTCGCCGAGGATGACAGCGATGAGGGCCCGGCCACCGCAATCGTCACGCTCGACGGTGAGACGCACGAGTTGCAGTGGCCGCGCAAGGCCGTGCTGCTCGACGTGCTGCTCGACAAGGGACTGGACGCACCGTTCTCCTGCCGCGAGGGGCACTGCGGGGCATGTGCGGTGCTGATGAAGAAGGGCGACGTCGACATGGCGATCAACGACGTGTTGGAGCCGTCCGACCTCGAAGAGGGCCTCATCCTCGGTTGCCAGGCGGTGCCCAAGACGGATTCCGTCGAAGTCACCTACGACGAGTAGCGAACGGATTACTTTCTTGACTGTGAACCGGCTTACCGCAGCAACCGCGGCCGCTGTGCTGACCGCGACGGCTCTGATGTCCCCCGCGACGGCTGCTGCCGCAGTCAATTCGGCCGACGCCTTCGTGCCCGTCGACGACGCCACGAAGATTCAGATTCACGTGACGGCACAGTGCTCGGGAGGTGCGTGCACCTTCAACACCGCCGCCAACCTGGTCGTCGGGGGCAATCCGGTTCCGCTGCCGCCGAACACCTGGGCGCGCGAGAACATCACGCTGCGCAGCTCCAACCGCAATGTGTACCAAGACGTCTCGTACAGCGCACCGACCGGAGCCCCGCCGATCAACCGCGGCTCGTGGAACGGCCCGGTGAACTCGCGGCAGCTCAAGTCGCAGAACAGCGCTCTGGTCTCGGTCACGTTCAACGGTGGCGGCACGTTCGAGGAGTTCGCGGTCGACGGCACGTCGCTGACGCTCGATGTGCGGACCGGCAGGCCCAACACCGAGGCTAATTTCATTGCCTGCGCCGACATTCAGGTCACCTACCCCGGCGTGAACCTCACGACGCCGACCGCCTGCGCGACGACGCACTACAACTGAGTAGCGCCGTCGAGGAGATCGCTCAACCGCAGCAGTGCGTCGACGACGCCGTCGACCTCGTCGACCCCGAAGGCCTCGTCGATGTAATCGTTGACGGTGGCCAGCGCGGCGTCCAGTCGCCGGAGCGCGTCCGCGCCGGATTCGGTCGGCCACAGCTCCCAGGCGCGGCCGTCGCTCTGGCTGGCCCTGCGCTCGACGAACCCCGCGGTCTCCAGCCGGCCAACCATCGCCGTGACCGCCGATTCCCGCTGGCCGAGCTGTGCCGCGATGAGCGACTGGCGACATCCGGCGTGGTTCGCGATGAGCATCAGTGCGGCAGCCTGCGCCGTCGTGATGCCGGCCTCCTCGGTGAACAGCCGGTCGGCGGTGGTGCGCAGCCGCTGCGCGACGGTCTGCAGCTGGAAGTACGCGCGCCGCCTGCCTGCCGGTGACCTGTGTTTCGGATCCACTCTTGCATTATTACTTCACTAGTGAAGTAATTGGAGTATGACACGAGTGATCGACGCGTGGTCCCAGCAGCCGAACGAGTTGTTCATGCGGCAGCCCTGGCTTCGGCCGCTGCTGCGCTGGACCCGCCAGGAAGACCTGCCGGCCCTGCCCATCGACGTCACCCTGAAGGCGATGGATGACGCCGGCGTCGAGAAGTCGTTGTTGTGCGCCTGGGTCGGGCCGCACGGCGCACTGATCGACAACGACGAGACGGCGGCGCACGTGCGCGCACATCCCGATCGGTTCGCCGGCGTCGCCGCCGTGGACCTCACCCGTCCGGTCGACGCCGTCCGCGAATTACGCAGGGCGGTAACCGAACTGGGCATGGTGGCACTGCGGGTCGTCCCATGGCTGTGGAACCTGCCACCCGATGACCGCCGCTACTATCCGCTGCTGCAGGCCTGCGTCGAACTCGGCATCCCGTTCTGCACGCAGATCGGGCACACCGGCCCGCTGTGCCCGTCCGAACCCGGCCGGCCGATCCCCTACCTCGAGACGGTTCTGCTCGAGTTCCCGGAACTCGTGGTCATCGGTGGCCATGTCGGCGCACCGTGGATCGACGAGGTCCTGTTCCTGGCCAAGAAGTTTCCGAACTTCTACATCGACACCTCGGCCTACGCCGTGCACCGCCTACCCGCGGCGCTCGTGGACTACATGCGCGGATCCGGCCGCGCCCGAGTGCTTTTCGGCACCAACTGGCCCATGCTGTCCGCCGAGCGGTGTCTGGAACGGCTTGACAGCCTGGACCTCGATGCCGAGGCGCGCGACCTCTACCTCGGCGGGAACGCGGCTCGGGTTTTCCGGGTCTGACAGCCGGTACTGCACGGCGAGTTGATCTGCGGCAACGAATCACCCGCTGCCGCAGATCAATTGGCGCGTGTCAGGGCTTCGCGTCGAGTGACCTGACGGCGCCCACCAACGCGTCTGCGGCCAAGATGCCGAGATTGTTCGATGCCAACGGGCGCGGGTGCACCCGCGCGCAGGTCCAGGTATCAGCTCGGCGCGACCGCGAGTTCTTGCCGCTCCGCCTCGGCGTCAGCCTGCCGTCCCCAGCGGCCGGCCAGGACCGCGCAGGTGATGAGCTGAATCTGATGGAAGATCATGAGCGGCAACACGATCAGGCCGACCGGATGTCCGGCGAACAGCACGGTGGCCATCGGCAGACCGGTGGCGAGGCTCTTCTTCGATCCGCAGAAGATGATCACGATGCGGTCGGCGCGATCGAACTTCAGCAGCCGCGCCGCCCCGGCGGTGATGCCGAGCACCACGGCGAGCAGCACCACGCTGACGGCGATCACCGCGAGCACGTTGGTGACCTTCATGCCCACCCAGATGTGTTCGGCCATGCCGGCACTGAACGCCGCATAGACGACGAGGTAGACCGAACCGCGGTCGACAACCTTGGTGAGCGTGGTGTGCGCCAGCACGCGGTGCAGCTTGGACCGCAACAACTGGCCGGCGAGGAACGGCAGCAAGAGCTGCACGACGATCTCCAGGACCGAATTCGCCGACACCGTGGCCGCGCCGGTGGTCTGCATCAGCAGGGTCACCAACAACGGGGTGAGGAAGATGCCCAACAGGTTCGACGCCGAGGCGCTGACGACGGCCGCCGCGACGTTGCCGCGGGCGATCGAAGTGAACGCGATGGACGACTGCACCGTCGACGGCAGCAGGCACAGGTACAGCATGCCGACGTAGAGCTCGTCGGTCAGGACCGACGGCACCAGCACCTTCATCGCCAGCCCGAGCAGTGGGAACAGCACAAAGGTCGCGGCCAGCACCGTGGTGTGCAGCCGCCAGTGCTTCAGCCCCTCGAGCGCCTCGCGCGGCTCCAGGCGCGTGCCGTACAGCAGGAACAACACGGCGATCGCGACTTTGGTGGCGGTTTCGACGGCCTGACCCGCGTCGCCGCGGGCCGGAAGCAGCACACCGATGACCATCGCGGCGAACAGCCCGAGCAGAAAGCCGTCGATGCGGAGCTTGGCGAGCAGATTCACCGAACAAACGTACTGCTGCCTCAACTCACGTTTCCAGGCGATAGATCCGATATCTCTAACCGAATATTGTGATGAATGTGCTCGATCCCGACTTGCTGCACACCTTTCTGGCCGTGGAGCGCGCCGGCGGATTCACTGCGGCCGGACGTCTGCTGGGCCTGCGCCAGTCGACGGTGAGCGGCCACATCGCCCGACTGGAGCAGGCCGTCGGCCGCGAGTTGTTCCGGCGCGACACCCGCAACCTGGCCCTCACCGCTGACGGCGCCGCGATGGTGGGCTTTGCGCACGACATCCTGGACGCGCAGGCCAAGGCCGACCGCTACTTCTCCGAATCCCAACCCACGGGCCTCATCCGGCTGGGCGCCTCCGACGATCTGGTCGGCCGCATGCTCTCGGACGTGCTGGTCGAGTTTCGGCGGTCCTACCCCGGTGTCGACCTGGAACTGGTTGTGGGCCTGAGCGAGAACCTGAAAACGCGCATGGCCGCAGGCGAATTGGACCTCATGGTGGCCAAACGACTACCCGGCGAACAACACGGCGAGCTGCTGTGGCGCGATCGCCTCGTGTGGGCCGGCCGCCCCGGGCTGACCGACATCACCGACCCGGTGCCGATCGTGACGTACCCACCACCGAGCCTGACCCGCCATATCGCGCTACGCGAACTGGAACGTGAGCGCCGCAGTTGGCGCATCGCGTGCGTCAGCGACAGTCTGCTCGGTCTGCAGGCTGCGGCACTCGCCGGGCTCGGGATCATCGCGCATTCCGAATCCGTTCTGCCGCAAGGACTTCAACCAATCGCCGGCAGCCGGCTACCGAACCTGGGTCATCTGGAGTTCGTGCTGTTGCACCGCCGGAGCACCCCATCGGAAGCCGAGGTCGCGCTGCACGACGCCATCGTCGCCGGTGCACACCGCATGCGGCACTGACAGTTCACCGGGCGTGCGTCTGCGCGTGCTCGCGAAGGTTGTCGCGCAAGGTGACCACCGCCTTTTGCAGCTTGTCGAACTCATCAGACGGCAAGCCGGTCGCTGCCACCAGGTTCATCGGCAGGGCCTTCTCACGCAGCGCCCGGCCCGCATCCGTGAGGCTGACGATGACCTGACGCTCGTCGGACGGATCGCGCCGGCGGCGCACGTATCCCTGTGCTTCGAGCTTCTTGAGGATCGGGGTCAGCGTGTTCGACTCCAGGAAGAGGTTTTCGCCCAGGCTGCGGACGGTTTGATGATCGTTCTCCCAGAGCGCGACGATCGCGATGTACTGGGTATATGTGACACCGAGCTCGTCGAGGATCGGCTTGTACGCCTTGCCGTAGGCGAGATTCGCCGAGTAGATCGCGAAACACATGAAGTCGGCAAGCCGGGGACCGGCAGCCTCGGTTGGACGCTCGACAGCCATCGACAACTCCTGACGCTTCAGTGACATCCCCAAGCGATTCTATCGGATGCGATTCAATCGGATGGGTTGACATCTCGAAGTAGTGCGCTAGTCTCATCGCATCCGAGTCAATCGGATGCGATTGATTATCCGCACCGCCCTTCCCCAGGAGTCACACATGAGCACCAGCACCCAGGACGCCGTCCTCTACACCGGCAAGACCCGCACCACCGGCGGCCGTGACGGACACGCGCAAAGCTCCGACGGCCGGCTCGACATCCGCCTCGATCCCCCCGGCAGCAACCGGCCCGGCACCAATCCCGAGCAGCTCTTCGCTGCAGGCTGGTCCGCATGCTTCATCGGAGCCATGCAGATCGCGGCCGGTAAGGCGAACGTCAAACTGCCGGCCGATACCGCCGTCGACGCCGAGGTCGACCTCTGCAGCATCGACGGCGCCTACTTCCTACAGGCGCGCCTGAACGTCAGCCTGCCGGGCATCGAGCGGGATACCGCCCTGTCCATCGTGGACGCCGCACATCAGACCTGCCCGTATTCCAAGGCCACCCGGGGCAACATCGACGTCGTGCTCAGCGTGGCCTGAGCGGACTCGGCACTACAGCGAAATGTCGACTCCGCCAACGGAAGCCGCACCGACCAACCACCAGGAGACGCACGTGAGCATCACCTCAACCGGCGCGGCCAGAACGCCCGCGATCCCGTTTCACACCATCACGCTGATCGTCGCCGGCGTCGCGGCCGTCGTCACGTTCGGTACGGGTTGGGCGATGCTCTCTGCGCCTGCGATGTTTCTCGGCTGGGTCGCCTACGGCGTCACCGGCGACACCGTGCGTCACCGCTATGCCAACCTGGCGTCGTACGTGGCCGGCCTGGCCTTCGGCGCCGTGACGACGCTGGTGATCAATCGACTGCAGCCATCACTCGGTCTGGCCGCCACCGGCATTGCGATATTTGCCCTCGTCGCCATCGTCATGTGTCTGCGAGCGCTGCCCGTGTTCAACTATCCGCCGGCATATTTTCTCGGCATCACCAGTTTCTTCTACGCAGGGCACGCGCCCACGGTCGCAACGGTGATTGCGCTCGGGACGGCGGGAGCCGTCGGAGCTACCGGCGCAGCGCTTGCCGACTACTGTCAGAGCCGCTTTCAGAAGGGAAACGAATGAAGAAGCTGCCGCGCCTCATGGGGTGTGCGGTCATCGCGGCCACTGCGGGGCTCATCGCATCATGTGGCACGACCGTCGAGACCTCGGACCACTCGAGTCACGAGAGTTCTGCTCCCGCTACGACTTCGCGCGCCGCCGGAGCACCCAGCGCCGCGGACGTGCTCGGCCCTCCGGGCGTGGTGCCGCTGACCGCGCCGCAGCCGCCGGCCAAACTGATCGTCGATCCACCAGTTCCCGAGGCCCTCGCCAAGGGACAGGTGTTCATCCAATACCGCGCCGAAAACCTGCGCATCGAACCGGTATTCGGCCCCGAGGCACTCAAGGTGACTCCGCGCATCGGCCATATCCACGTCGTCGTCGACGGCGCCCCGTGGCACTGGGCGGACGCCAGCGGTGAACCGGTGATCCTGGTCGGACTGCCGCACGGACCGCACAAGGTCGAGATCATCCTCGCGGATGCCAATCACCATCCGCTCGACCGCGTCACCACCGACTTCGTGGTCCCCTGAGCCCGGGCTACTTCGGACGCGAGCCGAGATCGGCGAAATGGTTGCCTGGCGAACGGCTTTCGCAACCATTTCGCCGATCTCGTCCCCCATCAACCCGCGTTGGCTGACTGCTGCGTCGCCGACGCCTTCTTCGGCTGCTTGGCGACCTTCGGCGCTTTCGGGGTCTTCTGCGCCTTCTCGGCCTTCGGTGCTTTCTCGGCCGGCTTGTCCGACTTGTCCGGCTTGCCGGCGGAATCGGCGTCAGACGAAGTTGTCCCCGTCGCCTTGGTCCCCGGCTCGGACTTGGTGGTGTCTTTCTGAACCGGCTTCGTGGTCTCGACCTTGGCCGGTTCGGCCGATACGGGGTCGGTCGCGGGTGTGGACGTGTCGGCCTTCGTCGGCTCGGTGACCTTCACCGGCTGCGTCGCCGGCGCCTCGGCCTCGGTCGCGGACGGCGCCTCCGCATTCGAATCCTCCTTGGCCACAGAATCTTTCGACTTCGCCGCGGTGGTCGACACCTTTTCGGCGTCACCGGCCTTGACCGCCGCGGTAACCGACGGCTTGGCGGCCGGTGCCAGAGCCTTGGTAGCCGTAACAGTTGCGGCCGACGCCACGGCTGCGCTGTCCACCTTCGCCGCGATCGGAGTTTCGGGAGCCGGCGGCTTGATGGCGTTTGCGATGGTCTTGAGGGCGTTGAAAACCTGCGCGACGAACCCGTTGCTCCCCAGGAGTCCGCCCCAACCCTTGCTGTCGCCGTAACCGTTCAGCACAGCGTTGACCAACGTTGCGGGAAAGTTGATCACCGCGCTGACGGCTGTTGCGGCATCGCCGGCCTTGACCGCATCGAGGAATTGCTGGCCAGTGTTCGCAAACGCCTGCTCTGCCCCGAACGCGACTGTCAGCCCGCCGAGAGCCAGTTGAATGCCGACTGTGCTGATGCTGCCGATGACGTTGGTGACGTTCTGCGCGATCTTCTTCGGGACATCGAACTGCAGGAGGGGGAACAAGACGCCGAAAACCCCGCTGAGTCCCAAGCTGTAGAGACCATCCACCCCGGCGGCAAACTGGCCCGAGGCCAACTGCTGAAGCGCCGTTCGCAGTTCCCCTGGTGCCCGATTCACCCAGTAGGCCAGGCCATTGGCCATCTGCTCGCCGATTGAAATAACTTCCTGGGCGTAACCGACCTGGTTGGCAATGATTTGACGCACGATCGGGAAGGGGTCGGCGGCAAACTTCTGCCCCAGTGCTCCGAGGTCGGCGACCGTCGTCGTGAATACATCTCCCCAGGCTGCGATCGGGTTCACGAATGCCGTGAGGTCCACGGTGCGGGTGGCGACCGCAGTGGTCGGCGCCGGTAGATGGAGGTCTGGCGACGGAATCGTCAGCGGGCTGAGGGCGATGACGCCGGCGGATGCCATCGCGATTCCCGCAGTCGAATATCGGCGCAGCTCGAATGCCATACGTTCTCCTTGGACTCTGAGGTGTCAGCACTTGTGGCCGCGCAGACGGTAATGACCAAGCCGAAAACAAACATTCGAAATCTGTAACGAGTTCCAATTTCTAGGCGTCCGGTATTGACGCTCTCGCTGATTGCTCACAGGATTTTCGGAGAAATCTCCCCTGAGCCCCTGGACCAGGGCGCATGATCATGGCCAAGCTGGACATTCGGAGGTTCGGCATGGCACTCAAGCCATGGAATGACGACCGCCCCATGACGCCCCGCATCGTCGTCGGCGAGAGGTCCGTCGACAGTCGCGGTATGTCGCTGCGCTTCGCCACCGAGCGGATCGAGCGCACCACCGATTGGTGCTGCCATGACTCGAGCCGCCACCTGATCTATGTGCACCGCATGGGCGCGCTGCGGTCCATGGAGACCAACCTGGACTGGGGGCCGACCGATCGCACACTGCCACGCATCGGTGATACCTGGGTGGTGCCGGCGGGCGTGCGCTGCACCTCGGTCGTCACGGGCGACATCTCGGGCTTCTGCGAGATCTCGATACCCGAGAATGCGCTGGGCGAGGTCGTGCACATCCCACGGCGCAAGCACCACGATCCGCTGATCCTCCAGCTGGTGACCAAGATTCGCAGCGTCGCAAGCCGCGAAGACGCGCTCGCCCGGCTGCTGCTCGATTCCGCAGGCGAGACACTGCGATTACTGATCCGGGACACCTACACCACGAGGCCACCGGCCACGGAATCCGAGCGTGACACCCTGCCGCCGTCGGCACGCGCGTCGATCATCGAGTTCCTGGAAACCAGCCTCGAATCCGACATCAACCTGGAATCGCTTGCGCACCTTGCCCAGATGTCCGTGGCGACGTTCATCAAGGCATTCCGGGGCGCGTTCCACACCACGCCGTACCAGTTCCTGCTCGACCGCCGTATCGACCGCGCCAAGACACTGCTGTCCTCGACCCGGTTGTCGATCACCGAAATCAGCGCGGCAGTTGGGTTTTCGACGCCCAACCACTTCGCCACGACATTCCGGCAGCGCGTCGGCCTGACCCCGCGGGACTTCCGCAGGGGCCGCTAGCGAGGTAGGCCCAACAGGCGCTCGCCGGCCACGGTGAGCAGAATCTGTTCCGTACCACCGGCGATCGACAGGCAGCGGGTGTTGAGGAAGTACCGGACGTCCGGCGAATCCTCGATACCGGAACCGTCGTGGGCGTCCATGATGGTCTCGGCCAGCGTCTGGCGGTAGCGCACGCCGATCAGCTTGCGCACACTCGACGGCGCACCCGGATCGTGGCCACCGACGGCCATCTGGGCCGTCAGCTGATCCAGCAGCGAACCCACCTGGGCCGCAACGATCAGTGCGCCAAGGCGTTCCGCTTCGGCGGCGTCCAGTTCGCGGTCACCGAGCACGTCCAGCAGGTGCTCCATGCCCTTGTCCAGCGCGCCGCCGGCGGCCATGGCGACGCGCTCGTTGGCGAGCGTCGTGCGGGCCAGGGCCCAGCCGCCGTCGACGGGGCCGATGACGCAGTCGTCCGGCACGAACAGGTCGTCCAGGAAGACCTCGTTGAACAGCGCCTCGCCGGTGATCTCGCGCAGCGGCCGGATGTCGATGCCGGGCGAGCTCATGTCGACGACGAAGTAGGTGATGCCCTTGTGCTTCGGTGCGTCAGGGTTGGTGCGCGCCAAGCAGATTCCCCAGTTGGCGCGGTGCGCGTTGGAGGTCCACACCTTCTGGCCCGTCAGCTTCCAGCCACCGTCGACCTTGACGGCCTTGGTGCGCAGTGCCGCCAGGTCCGAGCCGGCGCCCGGCTCGCTGAACAGCTGGCACCAGTACACGTCCCCGGTGAGCGTGCCGGGGATGAAGCGGTCGATCTGCTCGGGGGTGCCGTGCCCGAGGATGGTCGGCGCGGCCCACCAGCCGATCGAAATGTCCGGGCGCACAACGCCTGCGGCGCTGAGCTCGTCGTCGATCACGAGCTGCTCGCCCGGCGACGCGGCGCGGCCGTAGGGCGCGGGCCAGTGCGGCGCCATCAACCCGGCCTCGGCCAGCGCGGCCTGATGCTTCTCGACGGGCAGCGCGGCGATCTGGGCGACGGTGGCGGCGATCTCGGGACGGATCGTCTCGGCCGCACCGGTGTCGACGTGCAGCTGACGGCGCAGCCCCGCGCGGGTCAGCGCGGCCACGCGGCGCAGCCACGTGCCGTGGCCACCCAGGATCTGCGCGGTGGCGTACGCGCGCCGCAGGTACAGATGGGCGTCGTGCTCCCAGGTGAAGCCGATGCCACCCAGGACCTGAATGCAGTCGCGCCCATTGTGTTTCGCGGCGTCGATGGCGGCCGCGGCGGCCACCGCAGCCGCGATGGAGAGTTGTGTGGCGTCGCCCTCGACGGCGGCCTCGGCGACGTCGCTCGCGGCGACGGCGACCTGCTGCGAACGCAGCAGCATCTCGGCACACATGTGCTTGACGGCCTGGAAGCTGCCGATCGGCTTGCCGAACTGCTCACGCACCTTGGCGTATTCGGCGGCCGTCTCGAGCTGCCAGCGGGCCAGGCCCGCGGCCTCGGCGGCCAGCACGGTCACGGCCAGGTCGGCCACCGGCGCATCGAGGACGGTCGCCGCGGCGCCACTGAGCTCGACCCGGGCCAGCGGCCGCGAGAAGTCGGTGGCCTCGAGCGGCGTGACGGTGACGCCGGCCGCAGTGGCGTCGACCAGGAGCCACGTATCACCCGCGGGCAGGATCAGCAGGCCGTCAGGCAGGGCGCCCAGCACGAACTTGGCGGTGCCGGTCGCGGTCTGCCCGTCGAAGGCGATGTCGGACTTCAGCGCGAGACCGGCCGTGCGCTGCCCCGAGGCCAATGCCTCCAGCAGAGCGGGGTCCGTGATCACGAGAGTTGCCAGAGCGGTGGTGGCGACGGGGCCGGGCACCAGCGCGGCGGCGGCTTCGTCGACCATCACGCACAGATCGGCGATGGAGCCGCCGGCGCCACCGAGGTCCTCGGGCACCGCGACGCCGAAGGTCCCTAGTTCGACCAGACCCTCATACGGGCCCCGCCACGCATCGGCGCCATTCCCTTCGGCAGCCCGGACCGCGGAGATGGAACCCGACGCGACAGCCCAGCTACGGACCATTTCGCGGACCTCGGCCCGTTCCGAGTCGATAGTTGTGGAAGTGATGGACACCATGCGCTCCTAGCGTTTGGGCGAGAAGAACACGCTTCTCACTAGAACGTGTTCTAATGGTGACAGCAATCAGACGTCAAGTCGATCGCCATTACAGCAGGACACTCGGGTGTCCCGGGGCGCCTGGAGGTGGGAAATTACCGATCACTTTGCGTATCGTTTTCACCCAATGCGCTACCTGAAGGAACTGACCGCCGAATGCCGACGCCAGCAACACCCGAGTCCGATTCCGCCGTCCGCCCGCGGGAGGTGACGAACATGGCCGTACTAACCGAATCCGAGCTCGGTTCCGAAGCACAGCGCGAGCGCCGCAAGCGCATCCTGGACGCCACCCTGGCCATCGCCTCCAAGGGCGGCTACGAGGCAGTTCAGATGCGTGCGGTGGCCGAACGCGCCGACGTCGCCGTCGGCACCCTGTACCGCTACTTCCCGTCCAAGGTGCACCTGCTGGTGTCCGCGCTGGGCCGGGAGTTCGAGCGCATCGACGCCAAGACCGATCGCGCCTCACTGACGGGCGGTACGCCGTACCAGCGTCTCAACGTGATGGTCAGCAAGCTGAACCGGTCGATGCAGCGCAATCCGCTGCTGACCGAGGCCATGACGCGTGCTTTCGTGTTCGCCGACGCGTCCGCAGCCGGTGAGGTTGATCACGTCGGCAAGCTCATGGACTCGATGTTCGCCCGTGCCATGAGCGACGGTGAGCCCACCGAGGACCAGTACCACATCGCCCGCGTCATCTCCGATGTGTGGCTGTCGAACCTGCTGGCCTGGCTGACGCGTCGTGCCTCGGCCACCGACGTGAGCAAGCGGCTCGATCTGGCGGTCCGGCTGCTGATCGGTGACGGGGAGCACCCTAAAGTCTGACCGGTGCTCCCGGCTGATCTGATCGCGGCGCTCGACACCGTCGCCGCCACCCCCCGACTGCTCGTCACCTCGGATTTCGACGGCACGCTGTCGCCGATCGTGAACAACCCTGCCGACGCGCGGGCCCTGCCCGCCGGGTCGGCCGCCCTGCTGGACCTGGCTGCCCTGCCGGACACCTTCGTCGCACTGGTGTCGGGACGCGCCCTCGACGTCCTGCGCGAGCTGTCCGGCATGCCGGACTCGGTGCACCTCGTGGGCAGTCACGGCGCGGAGTTCAACACCGGATTCACGCAGACCGTCGACACCGCACTGCTGGCCGAGATCGTGGATTCACTCACCGAGATCGCAAACCGCTACCCGGGTGCAGCGGTCGAGACCAAACCGGCCAGCGCCGCCCTGCACGTGCGCAACGCCTCGGCGGCCGACGGCGAGGCCGCGCTGGCCGCCGCGCGCGAGGCGGGAACGCAGTGGGCCGCCGAGCCCACCGAGGGCAAGGCGGTGCTGGAGTTCGCGGTGGTCACCACCAACAAGGGCTCGGCCATCGACGCCCTGCGGGAGCGCGACGACGCGACCGCCGTGGTCTTTCTGGGCGACGACGTCACCGACGAGAAGGCCTTCGCCCGGCTGCGCGACGGTGACGTCGGCGTGAAGGTCGGCCCGGGGCCGTCGGCCGCGCAGTACCGCGTCGACTCCCCCGAGGACGTCGCGGCGGCGCTGGCGTACCTGGCGGCGCGCCGGGCCGGTTAGGCAGGCGGGCCCGACGTGCGGCCGCGGACGAGTTCGGTGTCGAGCACCTCGATCACCGGGATGCCGGACCGCGGCGGATTGTTCAACAGATATCCGGCCCGCCGGCCCTTCTCGAGGCTCGGCTGGGCGACGGTCGTGAGCCCGCGCGCCAGCGCCTCGGGGACGCCGTCGAATCCGGTGACGGTCATCTGGCCGGGCACGTAGATGCCGCGTGACCGCAGATGGTCCATCGCCGAGAGCGCCAGCACGTCGGCGGTGCACATCAGCGCCGTGATGCGCGGATTGGCTTGCAGCGCAACGGCAGCCGCCGTGCCACCGGAGCTCGGTAGGTGCTCGAAGGTCTCCACCACAGTCAGGCCGTCGGGGTTCAGGCCCGCATCGGACATCGCGTCGCGGACCCCGAGGATGCGTTCGCACTGCACGTGGAAATGCTGCGAGGTGAGCCGTTCCGGGTCCACCACGGCCGACTGCGCGTCACCGTGCGGCCAGTCCCGGCCGAGCCGCATGGTCAGCAGGCCGATCTCCCGATGTCCAAGGCCGACAACATATTCCGCGATCCCGCGCATGGCCGCACGATCGTCGATGCAGACCCGGGATGCGCCCTGCAGGTCCTTCGGCTGGTCGACGACGACGATCGGGACGCCGCGCTGCTGCACGACCGGTAGGTACGGATCGTCGTCGGAGGCGGCGTACACCGCGAACCCGTCGACCCCGGCGGACAGCACCGCGGCGGTGCCGTCCTCGACCGACCGATTGGGCCCGGCCGCCACCAGCAGCAGGCCCTGCCCGGCCTCCTCGCATGATTCGGCAAGTCCGGCAACGAAATCCAGCGCCGCCGGATCACGGAACGAGTAGTTGAGCGGCTCGGTGATGATCAGTCCGACGGCACCGGCCTTCCGGGTGCGCAGCGAACGCGCCACCGGGTCCGGCCCCGGGTAGCCCATCTCCTTGGCGGCGGCGAGCACCCGCTCACGCAACTCCGGCGAGAGCTGGTCCGGCCGGTTGTAGGCATTCGAGATCGTGGTGCGCGAGACCTTCAACTCGGCAGCGAGCGAGGCCAGCGTGGCCCGACGCCTCGGGTTGGGGCTCCTCGGCATATTTGTGACGCTAGCGCATCCGATTCGCGCTGCACGGCAACGGTGCACTAGATTTATTGCAAACGGTTTTCATTAACACTAGCCCACAGGAGCACACATGACCCGGACCAGGCTCATCGCACTGTCCGCCCTCACCGCGCTGGCCTCGGTCACCGGGTTGGCCGCCTGCGGGTCGCAGGACGACTCCGGCCACGCCAACGGCGCCGCCAAGGTCGTCACCACCACCAACGTCTGGGGCAGCGTCGCCACCGCCGTCGCCGGCGGACACGCCGACGTCAAGTCCCTCCTCACCAGCGACGTCGACGACCCGCACTCCTACGAGGCCACCCCGGCCGACGCGGCCGCCATCGCCGACGCCTCCCTCGTCGTCATCAACGGCGGCGGCTACGACCACTGGGCCGACGATGTGCTGAAGAACCACAAGAACGTCACCACCGTGGACGCCTACTCGCTGCTGCCGCACAGCGCGCCCGGCGAGGCCAACGAGCACGTCTTCTACAACATGGCCGTCGCCAAGGCCGTCGCCGCCAAGATCGCCGACGACCTGGCCAAGTCCGATTCCGCGAACGCCGACGCCTACCGCGCCAACGCCGCGGAGTTCGGCAAGAAGACCGACGCGATCGCCGCCACCGAGCACGCCATCGGACAGAAGCACCCGGGCGCCGCGGTGGTCTCCACCGAACCCGTCGCGCACTACCTGCTCGCCGCCGCGGGCGTCGTCGACAGCACCCCGCACGGCTTCGCCGCCGCCGCCGAAGAAGGCCACGACCCCGCCCCGGCCGACGTGGCCGCGGTGCTCGACCTCATCAACGGCCACAAGGTCGACGCCCTGGTGGTGAACAAGCAGACCGAGACCGCCGTCACCAAGCAGCTCCAGGACGCCGCCCGTAAGTCCGCGCTGCCCATCGTCGAGGTCACCGAGACGCTGCCCGCCGGACAGGACTTCCTGACCTGGCAGCGGCAGACCGCGGAGGCATTGGCCCACCAGCTCGATATCGCCGCGGCGCCGGGTCGATAATCAGTAACCGTGCCTTCTGAAGCGGTCGCCGAACTCACCGGCGCACGACTGTCGTTCGGCGACCGCGTCCTGTGGGACCGGCTGGACCTGACGGTGCGCCGCGGCGAGTTCATCGCGGTGCTCGGCCCGAACGGCACCGGCAAGACCTCGCTGCTCAAAGTGCTGCTGCGCCAACAGCTGCTGACGGCCGGGCGGATGACCACCACCGGCGCCATCGGCTACGTGCCGCAGCACCGCTCACTGGACACCGGGCTGACGCTGCGCGGCCGCGACCTCGTCGGCCTCGGCTGCGACGGGCACAAGTGGGGTTTCGCCGGTCCGCGAAAGCGCGCGCAGCGCCGCGCCGTGGTGACCCAGGCACTCGGCCAGGTCGACGGCGCGCGGCTGGCCGACGTCCCCGTCTCGGTGATGTCCGGCGGCGAACTGCAGCGGGTCCGCATCGCGCAGGCCCTGGCGTCCGACCCCGCGCTGCTGCTGTGCGACGAACCGCTGCTCAACCTCGACCCGGCCAACGCGAAACTGGTGTCGGCCCTCATCGACCAGCGCCGCAAGGACGCCGGTACCGCGGTCCTGTTCGTCACCCACGAGGTCAATCCCGTACTGCCGTACGTCGACCGCGTGCTGTACCTGGTCGACGGCCGCTTCCGGATCGGCACCGTCGAGGAGGTCATGACGTCCGAAACGCTGTCCGCGCTGTACCGCGCCGACATCCAGGTCGCCCGGATCGGTGGCCAGTACGTCGTCGTCGGCCAGGACGGTGCCGGCGTGGACAACTCCGAGCATGCGAGCGGACACTGCTGTGAATAACTTCTTCAACACGGCGCTGACCGCGGACCTGCTCGGCCGCGACTTCGTCCAGCAGGCCGTGCTCGCCGCGGCGCTACTGGCGCTGCTCGGTGGCCTGATCGGACCGTTCATCGTGATGCGGCAGATGTCGTTCGCAGTGCACGGCTCCAGCGAGCTCTCCCTCACCGGTGCGGCCTTCGCACTGCTGACCGGGCTCAACGTCGGCCTCGGCGCCCTCGTCGGAAGTGCCCTGGCAGCAATCCTTTTCGGCATCCTGGGGCAACGCTCACGCGAGCGCGACTCGGCCATCGGCGTCGTACTGGCCTTCGGGCTGGGTCTGGCCGTGCTGTTCATCCACCTGTACCCCGGTCGCACCGGCACCAGTTTCGCGTTGCTCACCGGGCAGATCGTCGGCGTCGGCTATTCGGGACTGACGCTGCTGGCAGTCGTCACCGTGCTGGTGGTCGCGATCCTGGCAGCCTGCTACCGGCCGCTGCTGTTCGCCACCGCCGACCCGGAAGTGGCTGCCGCCCGCGGGGTTCCGGTGCGAGCGCTGGGCATCGTGTTCGCCGCGCTGGTCGGTGTCGCGGCCGCCCAGGGCGTGCAGATCGTCGGGGCCCTGCTGGTGATGTCGCTGTTGATCACCCCGGCCGCCGCGGCGGGCCGGGTCTTCAGTTCCCCCGTCACCACCATCGTGGCGTCGGTGGTGTTCGCCGAGATCGCCGCGGTCGGCGGCATCGTGCTGTCGCTGGCGCCGGGTGTGCCGGTCTCGGTGTTCGTCACGTCGATCTCGTTCGGCATCTTCCTGCTGTGCTGGGGCGTCGGACGGGTCAGTCGCCGGTAGCGGGATCGACCACCCGTCGCTACGCTCGCCCGACCGCTCGCCCCGGCTCGTTGCTCCACTGCGACCACGAACCGGGGAACAGCGCGACGTCCCGACCCGCGGCCGCCAGCGCGGCCACCGCCACCGCCGCGGTGACGCCCGAACCGCAGTAGACACCGTCCACGTCTGCGCCTCCATCGGTGCGCAGGGTGCCGTCGGCCGCCAGCACGCTCGGCAGGTTGATCGCCCCCGGAATGTGCCCGGCGATGGGGTCGATGGGTTCGACGTCGCCACGGAACCGTTCCGGCGCGCGGACGTCACCCAGGCGCGGGCCCAGCGCGGCGGCCTCGTCGGCGGTCAGCGTCGGCATGGCGCCGGCATACAGGTCCTGGTGCGTGACGGTGACGTCGCCCGGTGCCGGTTCGACGTCACCGCGGTCCAGCGGACCACCCGAGGTGGTCCAGGCGGCCAGCCCGCCGTCCAGGATGCGGACGTTCTCGACGCCCGCGGCGCGCAGCACCCACCAGGCGCGCGCCGAGCCCGCGCGGTTCCAGTCGTCATAGATGACGGTCGGCACGCCATCCCGCACGCCCCACCGGCGCGCCGCCTCCTGCACCGCGGCGCCCGACGGCAGTGGATGACGGCCACGGCCCGTGACGGTGTGATCGGACAGCTCGTCCTCCAGCGAGACGTAGACCGCGTCGGGGATGTGCCCGTCCAGGTAGTCGTCGCGGCCGTCGGGCTTGGCCAGCTGCCAGCGCACATCGAGCAGCGTCACGTCGCCCGCGGCGATCAGCTGGGCGAGACCGAAGGCGGTGATCAGAATGTCGTCACGAGTGGACATGGCGTCGAGCCTAGGCTGGCTGCCATGGCGGTGGTGGATCTCAATGCCGATCTCGGCGAGGGCTTCGGGGTGTGGCGCCTCGGTGACGACGACGCGATGCTCGATCTGGTCACCAGCGCCAACATCGCCTGCGGCTTCCATGCCGGTGATCCGGCCGGGCTGCTGCGGGTCTGCCGGGCGGCCGCCGAACGCGGCGTGCGGATCGGCGCACAGGTGGGCTACCGCGATCTGGCGGGCTTCGGGCGCCGCTACATCGACGTCAGCTCCGAGGACCTGACCGCCGACGTGATCTACCAGATCGGCGCGCTGCAGGCGCTGGCGCAGGTCGCCGGATCAACTGTCAGCTACGTCAAACCCCATGGCGCCCTGTACAACACGATCGTCACCGATCATGTGCAGGCGCGGGCCGTGGCCGCGGCGGTGCACGCCGTCGACCCATCGCTCCCGGTGCTGGGACTGGCCGGTTCGGCGTTCTTCGCCGCCGCCGAAGAAATCGGACTTCGCACCGTGCCCGAGGCTTTCGCCGACCGCTCCTACCGCCCCGACGGACAACTGGTGCCGCGCACGCAGCGCAATGCGGTGCTGCACAACGTTTCCACCATCGCCGATCGGGTGGCCTCCATGGTGACCGCCGGCCGCGTCGGTGCCGTCGACGGCTCAACCATCAAGATCACCGTGAAATCAATTTGTGTGCACGGTGATTCGCCCGGCGCCGTCGACATCGCGCGGGCCGTCCTCGACCGGCTCACCACCGAGAACGTACAGATCGAGGCCTTCTGCTGATGCGACCGAAACTGGGCCGGCCCGACCTGGCCGCATACACCCGCTACTTCGACCAGCCCGCGGCCGGTTCCGACTCGCCGCTGACCGTCACCTGGGCCGGCGTCACCACCATGCTGGTGTCCGACGGTTCGTCGGCGCTGTTGACCGACGGCTTCTTCTCCCGGCCGAGTCTCTTGGCCGTCGGGCTGGGCCGGCTGAACCCCGCACTACCGCGCATTGATGGCTGCCTGCACCGGCTCGGCATCGACCGGCTCGATGCGGTGCTGCCGGTCCACACGCACTTCGACCACGCCATGGACTCCGCTGTCGTCGCCGCGCGCACCGGCGCACAGCTGGTGGGCGGGACGTCGGCCGCGAACATCGGCCGCGGCGGCGGGCTTCCCGACGCGCAGTTGACGGTGGCCACTCCCGGCGAGCCGATCACGTTGGGCGCCTTCGACGTAACGCTGTTCACCGGACACCACTGCCCACCCGACCGTTTTCCCGGCACCATCACCGCACCCGTGGTGCCGCCGGTACGAGCATCGGCATACAAGTGCGGCGAGGCGTGGTCGACGCACATCCACCACCGCAGCAGCGGCCGTCGTCTGCTCGCCGTCGGCAGCGCCGGATTCGTGCCGGGCGCCCTCGCCGGGCAACGCGCCGAGGTCGTGTATCTCGGGATCGGGCAGCTCGGTCTGCAGCCCGAGCAGTACCTCGTCGACTACTGGAACGAGACGGTTCGGACCGTCGGGGCGCGCCGGGTGGTGCTGACGCACTGGGACGACTTCTTCCGGCCCCTGCACGAGCCGCTGCGCGCCCTGCCGTACGCCGGTGACGACCTCGACGTCTCGATGCGCGTCCTGAGCCGGCTGGCCGCCGACGACGGCCTGCCGCTGCATCTGCCGACGCTCTGGCAACCCGCCGATCCCTGGCTGTGAACACCGCACTCCACGAGATCGGCCGATTGCTGCCGGTCGTCGGGTTTCTCGCCGCGGTCCTGGTGCTGGCCAAACTCTGCGACGACGAAGGGCTCTTCCACGCCGCCGGCGTCTACATGGCCCGGCACAGTTGGGGCGCCGGACAGTCCGCGGCGCGCCGCCTCTTGGTCATCGTCTTCATCATCGCGGCCGGGACGACCGCCGTGCTGAGCCTCGATGCCACCGTCGTGCTGCTGACGCCCGTCGTGCTGTCGACCGCACGCACGCTCGGCGTGCCGGCGCGGCCGCACGGCTATGCCGCGGCGCACCTGGCCAACACCGCGTCGCTGCTGCTGCCGGTATCGAACCTGACGAATCTGCTGGCCTTCACGACCGCAGGCCTGAGCTTCACCAGATTCACCGCGGCGATGTCCCTGCCCTGGCTGTTCGCCGTCGCTGCCGAATATGTGTTGCTGCGGTGGTACTTCCGGCGCGAACTGCAGGCCGGCGCCGTGGACCGACCGGCCCCACCCCCACCCGAGATCCCGTATTTCGTCCTGACCGTGCTGATCCTGACGCTCATCGGCTTCGGCGCCACTTCACTGCTCGGGCTGGAGCCGGCGTGGGCCGCGTTCGCCGGCGCCGCGGTGCTGGCGGTGCGGGCCGTCGTGCGCGGTCACGAGACGCCCATGGGCATCGTGCGGGCGGCCAACGTGCCGTTCCTCGTCGCCGTGCTGGCGCTGGGTGTATTGGTGAGCGCGGTACTGGATCTCGGTTTGGGCCGGGTCCTTTCTCAGCTGCTGCCACACGGCGCCACGCTGCCGGCACTGCTCGGCATCGCGGCCATCGCGGCGCTGCTCTCGAATCTGATCAACAACCTGCCCGCCGTGCTGGTGCTGCTGCCGCTGGTCGCGGCCGGTGGGCCGGTCGCGGTGCTGGCGGTCCTCATCGGGGTGAACATCGGCCCCAACCTGACCTACCCCGGGTCGCTGTCGAACCTCTTGTGGCGCAACGTGGTCCGCGGCGAGATGCCCGCGCGGGCCCGGGAGTTCACGACCGTCGGGCTGGTGACGGCGCCGGTCACCCTGATTCTGGCCGTGACCGGATTATGGTTGACCTGTTCGATGTTGGGACTGCGATGAGCGGGGAAGACGAATGGCCGACAGCTGGAACGAACAGATCATGGCCGAATTCCGGGCCAACGGCGGCAAGGTCGGCGGACCGTTCGAGAACCTGACGCTGCTCCTGCTGCACACCACCGGCGCCAAGAGCGGTGAGCCGCGGGTGAACCCGGCGGCCACGTTCGTCATCGACGGCAAGCGACTGATCGTCGGATCCGCCGGCGGCGCCGACGCCGACCCGGCCTGGGTACACAACCTGCGGGCAAATCCCAACGCCCACATCGAAATCGGCACCGAGGAATACGACGTCGTGGCGCGCGAACTGCCCCGTGCCGAACGGGACGCCGCCTACGCCCGCATCGTCGAGCGCGCACCCGGTTTCGCCGACTACGAGAAGAAGACCGACCGCGTCATCCCGGTCGTCGAGCTGCAGCGCCGCTGAGCCAGCGCGGTTACCGCGGCGAGAACAGCACACGTCGATTCGTTGTCGGGCGGCGCTGCCGCCGGGCCGGCGGTCCGCATCGCAGGCAAGATGGCTGTCGTGGACGTGAGCCGCAGATCGCTGATCGTGGGAGGCACGTCGGCTCTCGTCGGCGCGGGCCTCGGAGCCGGCGCCACCGGATACGTCACGACCACGCGCAGCGGTCCGATGCTGTGGCAGCGGGCCGACCGCGGCGGCGCCCCACCGGTCACCGGGCTGCACACCCAGTTCGGCTCCGACGCGGCCACCGAGGTCGTGGTGTCCTGGCACACCGCGTCCGCAGTGCAGAATCCCCACGTCATGCTGGGCACCCCGGACGACGGTGTCGGCACCGCCGTCGCGGCCGAGACCGTCACCTACCGCGACGCGGCGTCACGCAGTGAGATTCGCGTCCACCATGCCCGGTTGACCGGCCTCGCGCCCGACACCGACTACATCTACGCCGCCGTGCATGACGGCGCGAGTCCCGAACTGGGCTCGGTGCGTACCGCACCCCGGGGCCGCGCACCCATCCGGTTCACCAGCTTCGGCGACCAGTCGACGCCCATGCTCGACGCCAAGGTCGCGGCATCGTTCGGCAGCGATCACGTCGGATCGCCGGCCGCCGGCGACATCACCACCGCGGTCGAACGGCTGGCCCCGCTGTTTCACCTCGTCAACGGCGACCTCTGCTACGCCAACCTCGCGCACGACCGGGTCCGCACCTGGTCGGAATGGTTCGAGAACAACACCCGTTCCGCGCGGCACCGGCCGTGGATGCCGGCGCCGGGCAATCACGAGAACGAACTGGGCAACGGCCCCATCGGCTACGGCGCCTACCAGGCCTACTTCGGGCTGCCGGACTCCGGTTCCGACCCCGAACTGCGTGGCCTCTGGTACGCCTTCACCGCCGGCTCGGTCCGCGTGATCATCCTCGCCAACGACGACGTCTGCTACCAGGACGGCGGCAACTCATACGTGCGCGGCTACTCCGGTGGCGCCCAAAAACGTTGGCTGGAAAAAGAACTCGAACGAACCCGCAGCAACAAGGACATCGACTGGGTGGTGGTGTGCATGCACCAGACGGCGGTCTCCACGGGCAACAAGACCAACGGCGCCGACCTCGGCATCCGCGAGAACTGGCTGCCCCTGTTCGACCGGTTCAACGTCGACCTCGTGGTGTGCGGGCACGAGCACCACTACGAACGCAGCCATGCGCTCCGCGGCACCCTGCCGACCGACACCCTGACACCGAATCCGGTTGCCGCACAATCGGACTCGATCGACACCAGCAAGGGCACCGTGCACCTGGTCATCGGCGGGGGCGGCACGTCGATCCCGTCGAACACGATGCTGTTCCCCGAACCGCGCTGCCGCGTCCTCATGTCCGTCGGCGAGGTGAATCCCGGCACCGGAAGGAAGACACCGAACTACATCGAGGAAGCCGCGCCCTGGTCCGTCTTCCGCGATCGGGAAAACCCGTGCGGATTCGTGGCTTTCGATGTCGACCCAGGCCAACCGGGTGGCAATACCTCGATGGACGCCACCTACTACGCGGTGAGCGGTCCGTTCGGCGAGGTGCGGGCGGTCGACAGCTTCAAGTTGACGCGGCCCCGCACCGACCGCTGAATCAGCGGCGCTGCCGGGCGATCTCGGCCAGCACCACGCCGGCGGCCACCGACGCGTTGAGCGACTCGGTGGGGCCCGCCATCGGGATCGAGACGATGTGGTCGCAGTTCTCCCGCACCAGTCGCGACAGACCCTTGCCCTCCGAGCCCACCACGACGACCATCGGCCCCGAGGCGTCCAGCTCGTCCAGGGTGGTGTCGCCGCCGGCGTCCAGTCCGACGATGGTCAGGCCGGCGTCGGCCCAATCCTTGAGCGTTCGGTTGAGATTCGTCGCCCGAGACACCGGCAGCCGGGCGGCCGCTCCGGCGCTGGTGCGCCAGGCCACCGCGCTGACCGACGCCGAACGCCGCTGCGGGATCACCACGCCATGCCCGCCGAACGCCGCCACGGACCGCACGATGGCGCCCAGGTTGCGCGGGTCGGAGATGTTGTCGAGCGCGACGAGCAGGGCCGGGCTCGAGTCGGAGGTCGCCGACTTCAGCAGATCGTCCGGGTGCGCGTACTGGTACGGCGGCACCTGCAGCGCGATGCCCTGGTGCATGCCGTTGCTGGTGATGCGGTCCAGATCGTGGCGCTGCACCTCCATGATGGCGATACCGGCATCGGCCGCGCGCGTGACCGACTCGGTCAGCCGCTCGTCGGCCTCGGTGCCCAGCACGACATAGAGCGCGGTGGCCGGGACGCCGGCGCGGAGGCATTCCACGACCGGGTTGCGGCCGACCACGACCTCGACGTCATCGGTCTTCTTGTGCCGTCCCTGATTCGACCGGGCGGCCTTCTGCGCGATCTTGTACGCCTTGTGGTTGGGGCGCTGTTCGGCGCGCGGCGTCGCGCCCTTGCCCTCCAGCCCACGCCGGCGCTGGCCACCGGAGCCGACGGTCGGGCCCTTCTTGGTGCCCGCTTTACGAATCGCGCCGCGGCGCTGGGAGTTTCCGGCCATGTCCTACCTCTTCCCCGTCGCTTCGCTCGCCCCAGGAACCCCATCAGTCAGGGCCCACTGCGGGCCGTCAGCGGTATCGGTGACCTCGATGCCGGCCAGCTTCAGCTGGTCGCGGATCGCGTCGGCGGCAGCCCAGTCCCGGTTCTCCCGGGCCTCGGCGCGGCTCTTGAGCGCCCACTGCACCAGAGCGTCGACGGCGTTCAGCGCTGCCGACGTCTCGTCGCGGGTTTCCCAGCGCTCGTCGAGCGGGTCGCAACCGAGGATGCCCATCATGGCCCGGATCGACGTCGCCGCGGCCATCGCGCCGGCGTGGTCACCGGCATCCAGCGCGCGGTTGCCGTCGGCGCGGGCGGCGTGCACCTCGGCCAGGGCCGCCGGCACCGCCAGGTCGTCATCGAGTGCGGCCGCGAACTTCTCGGTCCAGGTACCGACCTCGACGGCACCCACCCGGGTGCGGACCCGGTGCAGGAACTCCTCGATGCCGGTGTAGGCCTTGGCCGCGTCCTGCAGCGAGTTCTCGGAGAACTCGAGCATGGACCGGTAGTGCGCACTGCCCAGGTAGTAACGCAGCTCGGCGGCCCGAACCCGTTGCAGCACAGCCGGAATCGCCAGCACGTTGCCCAACGACTTGCTCATCTTCTCGCCACCCATGGTGACCCAGCCGTTGTGCAGCCAGAACCGCGCGAACTCGTCGCCGCAGGCGTTGGCCTGCGCCGTCTCGTTCTCGTGGTGCGGGAAGATCAGGTCCATACCGCCGGCGTGGATGTCGAACACCGAGCCCAGGTACTCCTGGCACATCGCGACGCACTCGGTGTGCCAGCCGGGGCGGCCCCGGCCCCACGGCGTCGGCCAGGACGGCTCACCGGGCTTGGCGCCCTTCCACAGGGTGAAGTCCCGCGGATCACGCTTGCCGGTCGCCACGCCCTCGCCCTGGTGCACATCGTCGATGCGGTGACCCGAGAGCTTGCCGTAGTCGGGCAGGCTCAGCACGTCGAAATACACGTCGCCGTCGGCCGCGTAGGCGTGCCCGCGCTCGATCAGCTTCTCGATGACCTCGACCATCTGGGTGATGTGCCCGGTGGCCCGGGGCTCGGCCGACGGCGGCAGCACGCCCAGCGCGTCGTAGGCGGCAGTGAAGGCCCGCTCGAAGGTGGCGGCCCACTCCCACCAGGGCCGGCCGGCTTCGGCGGCCTTGTTGAGAATCTTGTCGTCGATGTCGGTGACGTTCCGGATGAACGCAACGTCGTAGCCCTTGGCCGTCAGCCAGCGTCGCAGCACGTCGAAAGCGACGCCGCTGCGGACATGGCCGATGTGGGGCAGGCCCTGCACGGTTGCGCCACACAGGTAGATGGATGCGTGTCCGGGCCGCACCGGGGTGAAGTCCCGCACGGCACCGGTCATGGTGTCGTAGAGCCTCAGGCCCTCGAGACGGTTTTCGGTCACGACGGGCCAGCTTACCGGCCTAATCGAGCGAGACCACCAGCGCCGTCGCAATCGCCGCCAGACCCTCGCCCCGACCGGTGAGCCCGAGACCATCGGTGGTGGTCGCCGAGACGGAGACAGGAGCATCCAGAAGCGCCGACAGCACCTGCTGGGCCTCTTCCCTGCGGGGCGCGATTTTCGGGCGGTTGCCGATCACCTGGACCGCCGCATTGCCGACCCGAAAACCGGCAGCCGTCAGCAGCGTGGCGACATGTTTGAGCATGTCGGTGCCGGTGACGCCGCGCCACTCGGGACGATCGGTACCGAAGACACTGCCCAGGTCACCGAGGCCGGCAGCACTCAGCAAGGCATCACAGAGTGCATGCGCGGCGACGTCGCCGTCGGAATGCCCGGCACAGCCGTCAGCATCGTCAAAGGACAGGCAGAGCAGCCAACACGGCCGCCCTGCCTCGATGGGATGTACGTCGGTACCGAGACCGATACGGAAGTTCACTGCTCCGTTGGAGATGGCGTTCAGGACGCCGCGGCGAGAACCTCGTCCAGGATGGTGGCGGCCTTCGCGTCATCGGTGTTCTCGGCCAGGGCCAGCTCACCGACAAGGATCTGACGAGCCTTGGCCAGCATGCGCTTCTCGCCGGCGGACAGCCCGCGCTCCTGGTCACGACGCCACAGGTCACGAACGACCTCGGCGACCTTGTTCACATCACCGGAAGCCAGCTTCTCCAGGTTCGCCTTGTAACGACGGGACCAGTTGGTCGGCTCCTCGGTGTGCGGGGCGCGCAGCACCTGGAACACCTTGTCGAGGCCTTCCTGACCCACCACGTCGCGAACACCGACGTATTCAGCGTTTTCTGCGGGTACTCGAACGGTCAGATCGCCCTGCGCAACCTTGAGGACGAGATATTCCTTCTGCTCGCCTTTGATGGTCCGGGTTTCAATCGCCTCGATCAATGCTGCACCGTGGTGTGGGTAAACGACGGTGTCTCCGACCTTGAAAATCATCAGATTCGGGCCCCTTTCACATAGCAATGTTAGCACGGGCGTCAGACACCCGCGGATCAACAATGCAGGTCAGGGGCCATACAGATGCGTGAAAGGGGTTGACAGCGCGGCGTTTACGTGCAGTGGCGGGGGCCACAATCCGGCCGAATTCCCCCGGATTCACGTCCCATTCACCGGTCATTCCCGGCCGGAAAGACGCCCGAACCAGGCAGATGGCGGGCCTCCGCTACCGCCGCCAACCGCCACCTACTACTCTGCATAGTCGAACGCCGGACCAGTCCGGGGACACAGCAGGACATACCCAAGGCCGTCACGCGCATCGCCGCTGGCGCCCAAGCAGGAGGCTTGAGTGAACCGCATGAAATCGCGCACTTCTGCCGTCACGCTGGCCGCCTTCGGGCTGGCCACCGCGGTGACGCTCACCGGCTGCAGCAGCGGCCAGGTCTCACAGAGCGCGAACCAGCTGCCTGCGGTCAACGGCACCGCCACCACCATCGGCAACGAGAAGGCCGGTGTGGATCTGCGCAACGTCTACCTGCGCGCCCCGCAGACCCGCGACTTCGTCAAGCCCGGCACCATGGTCGAGCTGCTGTTCGTCGCGACCAACAAGTCGCCCGACAACCCCGACAAGCTGATCGGCATCACCTCCGACACCGGCGAGGTGCTGGTCAACGGCGGCACCACGGTGCCCGCGGGCGGCGTGCTGCTGGTCGGCACCCCGGACGGCCAGAAGCAGACCCTGCCGCGGTCCGAGGACGCCACGACCTCCATCGCGATGGTGGCGCTGACCAAGCCCATCAGCAACGGCCTGAACTACAACTTCACGTTCAAGTTCCAGAACGCCGGCGAGAAGACCATCGCGGTCCCGATCTCCGCCGGCGAGGCCCCGCGCCGCGAGGCCGGCGACGCCGCTCCGGCACCTGCCGGCGGCGGCGAGGGACATCACTAGCCTCGCTTCGTTCCTCGCAGCCACCACCGGTCGCGCTGCGGGATGCACCGTCGTCGAACTCGGAACGGTGCAGGTCAGTACCGGCGCATTGATCGCGCGGGATCCGTTCGGCCCGAGAAGCGGCGGTTGCATACTCGCCGTCCCGAATGGCTCGTACCGGGTTTGGGCAACGGTGGTCGATGTGAGCGACGACGGCACTCCTGAGCCCCGCCAGGCATATTTGAGCGTGGCGATCGGCGACGGCCAACCGGCCCTGCTCGGTTCCGCCGACGAATTACTCGTGCCGCCCGTCCCCAGCTTCGGCGCGTTCACCGGCACCGACCACGGGCTGCTCGCGGTTCACGATGCGGCGGTCGAGGATTCAGTGCTGGCAGATCGCGCCGAGGCCATCGACCGCGGCCTGTGGGCACCGGATATCGGCCCGGGCTACGCCAATGTGTCACTCGACCCGGCCTCCGGTGCCAATGTCGTCGTCAGCGGATCCGGTTGGGGCGACGGCGGTTTCCCGGTCCTTGCGACGTACGACCGCGACGACAGGCCCGTCGCCGTACACGTGGATTTCGGTGTCATCGGGGACCACCCGGATGATCAACCCGGCTTGATGCGAAAACTGGCCAGGCGACTCGGATTCGGACGCCGAGCCTGACGCAATCTGTCGGTACCAGCGACTAAGTTCGCGGCATGGCCAGAACCGGTTCGAAAGTACGTTCGCAGTTCCGCTGCTCGGAGTGCCAGCACACCACGGCGAAATGGGTGGGCCGCTGCCCGGACTGCGGCACCTGGGGCACGGTCAACGAAGTCGCCGTACTGAGCACGCTGACGCCCGCGACGCATCGCGCCGTCGCGCCGGCGTCGCCCGCAGTACCGATCAGCTCGATCGATCCGGGCACGACCAGGCATTTCCACACCGGGATCAGCGAACTGGACCGCGTGCTGGGCGGTGGTGTCGTACCGGGTTCGGTGACGCTGCTGGCCGGTGATCCCGGCGTCGGCAAGTCGACACTGCTGCTCGAGGTCGCGCACCGCTGGGCCATGTCCGGGCGGCGTGCGCTCTATCTGTCGGGCGAGGAGTCCGCCGGGCAGATCCGGCTGCGCGCCGAGCGCACCGGCTGCACGCACGACGACGTCTACCTGGCCGCCGAGTCCGACCTGCAGACGGCGCTCGGCCATATCGAGGCAGTTCAGCCCACGCTGGTCGTGGTGGACTCGGTGCAGACCATGTCGACCGCCGAAGCCGACGGCGTCACGGGCGGCGTGACGCAGGTCCGGGCCGTCACCACCGCCCTCACCATGGCGGCCAAGACGACCGGCATCGCGATGGTCCTGGTCGGCCACGTCACCAAGGACGGCGCCATCGCCGGGCCGCGCTCACTGGAGCACCTGGTGGACGTGGTGCTGCACTTCGAGGGCGACCGCGCGTCGGCGCTACGCATGGTCCGCGGCGTGAAGAACCGCTTCGGCGCGGCCGATGAAGTCGGCTGTTTCATGTTGCACGACAACGGGATCGAGTGCGTTGCCGACCCTTCGGGGCTCTTCCTCGATCAGCGGCCGGCGCCGGTTTCGGGCACCGCGGTGACCGTCAGCCTCGACGGCAAACGGCCGCTCATCGGCGAGGTACAGGCCCTGATCGGCTCGCCCTCGGCAGGATCGCCGCGCCGCGCCGTCAGCGGTATCGACTCGGCGCGCGCGGCCATGATCACCGCCGTGCTCGAGAAGCGGGCGCGCCTGCCCGTCGGCACCAACGACATCTATCTGTCCACGGTGGGCGGCATGCGACTGACCGATCCGTCCTCGGACCTGGCAGTCGCGCTGGCCATCGCATCGGCGTACACCGATCTGCCGCTGCCGGCCACCGCGATCGCCATCGGCGAGGTGGGCCTGGCGGGTGATCTGCGCCGGGTCACCGGCATGGATCGCAGGCTCGCCGAGGCCGCCCGGCTCGGCTTCACCACGGCCGTCGTGCCCACCGGAATCGAGTCGCCACCACGCGGCCTTCGGGTGCTGCCGGCCGAGAACATCACCGCGGCGTTGCGGGTGTTACGCAAGATCACAGAGAATGTGGACCGGACCGGGTAGAGCCCGGCCGGAAAACCACCGAGGAGTGCACCGATGTCGGTGAAAGCGGGAACCCGGGCCGGGCGCGGCAACGTCGTGCATCTGGCCCGACCGACACTGCGCGAGACGTTGGGCAAGCTGGCGCCCGGTACCCCGCTGCGGGACGGTCTCGAGCGCATCCTGCGCGGCCGTACCGGCGGGCTGATCGTGCTGGGCTACGACGACAGCGTCGAGGCCATCTGCGACGGTGGCTTCCCGCTGGACGTCCGGTTCGCACCCACCCGGCTGCGGGAGCTGTCGAAGATGGACGGCGCCGTGGTGCTCTCCAGCGACCTCACCCGCATCTTGCGGGCCAACGTGCAGCTGGTCCCCGACCCGTCGATCCCGACCGACGAATCCGGCACCCGGCACCGCTCGGCCGAGCGCGCCGCCATCCAGACCGGTTTCCCGGTGGTGTCCGTCAGCCACTCGATGAGCATCGTGACGGTGTACGTGGCCGGCGAGCGGCACGTCGTACCGGAAACTCCGACCATCTTGTCGCGCGCCAACCAGACCGTCGCCACGCTGGAGCGCTACAAATTCCGGCTCGACGAGGTCAGCAAGCAGCTGTCGATGGCCGAGATCGAGGACTTCGTGACGCTGCGCGATGTCATGACCGTCGTGCAACGCATGGAGATGGTCCGCCGGATCAGCCTGGAGATCGACGCCGACGTCGTAGAGCTCGGTACCGATGGGCGTCAGCTCAAGCTGCAGCTCGACGAACTGGTCGGCGACAACGACGCGGCCCGCGAACTGATCGTGCGCGACTACCACGCCAACCCCGACCCGCCGACCGCCGACCAGGTGACCGCGACACTCGAGGAGCTCGACGCGCTCAGCGACAACGAACTGCTCGATTTCACAACGCTCGCAAGGGTTTTCGGCTACCCCTCGACGCCCGAGGCGCAGGATTCGGCGATGAGCTCGCGCGGCTACCGGGCGATGGCCGGCATTCCGCGTCTGCAGTTCGCACACGTCGACCTGCTGGTGCGCTCGTTCGGATCGCTACAGGGCCTGCTCGCCGCGAGCGCCGACGACCTGCAGTCGGTGGAGGGCATCGGGTCCATGTGGGCCCGCCACATCCGCGAGGGTTTGTCGTTGCTCGCCGAGTCGACGATCGCCGACCGGCTGGCCTGAGATCAGTTGGCGGGGCCGGGCAGCGTCGGCTCGCCGGGAGCCGGTGCGACGGGAGCCGGCGGCGGCGCCTCGCCCGCGGGCGGTGCACCCGGGCCGGGCTGCTGGGCCTCGGACAGCACGAACGGCACCGGGGCCGATCGCAGATTGCCCAGCTGGACGACCAGGTTGTAGGTGCCGGGCCCGATCGCCTGACGCGGCAGCGGGCAGTTCGGCGCCGAGCCCATGCCGGTCCACGTGACCTCGGTGGTCACCTGCTCGCCCGGCTTGAATGCGCGGACCAAGGTCTCGTTCGACGGCGCGCAGTCCAGGTTGGACCACAGCCGGTTGTTGTCCAGTGAGTAGACGTAGGCGGCCAGCACGGCGGCGCCGACGTCACGCTTGCACTCGACGAGGCCGATATTGGTGACCACCATGGTGAACTTCGGCTGGTCACCGATCACGTAGGTCGGCTGGTTGGTGATGCCCTTGGCCGCCAGCGTCGTGTCCGGGCAGTCGTCGCCCGCCTTGAGCACCGGCGGCGGCGTGACCGCGGTGGTCGGCGTGGGCGTCGGAGCCGGACCCGCGTTCGGCGGCGGCGCGATCGGGCTCTTCACCCCGGGCGTCTCGCCGGGCAGCGGCGTCGCGGACGTCGACGTGTTCGCGGTGGGCTGAGTCGGCTTGGAATCGTCGGTGCTGTTGCTGAAGACGACGACCCCGATGATCACGACGAGGAGAACGACGACTGCGCCGACACCGATGGCCAGCATCCGCCGACGCCAATAGATCTGGGATGGCAGCGGGCCATGCGGTTCTAGATCCGGCACATTGTCACGGTAAGGGCACAAAACGCGGTGCGCTCTGACCTGCTGCGGCGTGTCGTCTGTGAACTGGGGTGGTATTCGCCACCCCAGTTCGACGGACTATTCGCCGATGTCGCCGACGTGGTCGCGCTTGGTGACCCGACCCTCGGCCAGGTGGTAGGTCGCGCCGACGATGGCGACCTTGCCCGACGCCAGACGCTCGGCGATGATGTTGGACCGCTCGCTCAGCAGGCGCACCGTCTCGTTGACGTGCTTGGCCTCGAGCTCGTCGACCTCGGAGAGTCCCTCGCGGCGGCCGACCAGGATCGACGGCGTCACCCGCTCGACGATGTCCCGCACGAATCCACCCGGCACCGCGCCGTCGTCCAGAGCCGTGATGGTGGCCTTGACCGCGCCGCAGCTGTCGTGGCCGAGAACCACGATCAGCGGCACTTCGAGGATCGCCACGGCGTACTCGATAGAACCGATCACCGAGGAGTCGAGGACGTGGCCCGCGGTGCGGACGACGAACATGTCGCCGAGGCCCTGATCGAAGATGATCTCGGCGGCGACGCGGCTGTCCGCACAACCGAAGAGGACGGCCGTCGGCTTCTGCCCGCCGGCCAGCTCGGCGCGGCGCTCGATGCTCTGGCTGGGGTGCAGCGACTCACCGGCAACGAATCGCTCGTTACCCTCTCTCAGTGCTTTCCAGGCGTTTATCGGGTTCGAGTTGGGCATGCCGCCCATTGTGCCCTGCTCGCATAGTGAGTGCGCAATGAGTTCAGGGCAAATTCTCATCCCGGCCGACGAGCTTCTGGATTGGTTCCGCACCGCACGGCGCGACCTGCCGTGGCGGGCCCCCGATGTCACCGCGTGGCAAATTCTGGTGAGCGAGTTCATGCTGCAGCAGACGCCGGTGTCGCGGGTGGAACCGATCTGGCGGGACTGGATCGCCCGCTGGCCCACGCCGTCCGCGACCGCGGCGGCCGGGGCCGCGGACGTACTGCGCGCCTGGGGAAAACTGGGCTATCCGCGGCGCGCCAAGCGCCTACACGAATGCGCCGAGGTGATCGCCGCCGAGCACGGCGACGAAGTCCCCCGCGACGTCGAGACCCTCCTGACGCTGCCCGGTGTCGGCGCCTACACCGCGCGGGCCGTCGCCTGCTTCGCCTATCAACAGGACGTACCCGTCGTCGACACCAATGTGCGCCGAGTGGTCGCACGTGTGATTCGCGGCGTGGCCGACACCCCCGCGCGCTCGCGCGACCTGGACGACGTCGCCGCGCTCCTGCCCGAAGATGGCACGGCACATGTGTTTTCGGCCGCGTTGATGGAACTCGGCGCCATCGTCTGCACCGCCCGCACACCGAAATGCGGGGTCTGCCCGCTGACCGTGTGCGCGTGGCGCAGTGCCGGCCATCCCGAGTTGGACGCCCCGACCCGGCCGGTCCAGAAGTACGCGGGAACCGACCGCCAGGTCCGCGGCCGGCTGCTGGATGTGTTGCGCGGCAGCGCAACTCCGGTGACGCGGGCGCAGTTGGATGTGGCGTGGCTCACCGATACCGCGCAGCGCGACCGGGCGCTGGACTCGTTGCTGGTCGACGGCCTGGTCGAGCAGACCGCCGACGACCGGTACGCGCTGGCCGGTGAGGGCGAGCGCTGAACCCCGTTTCAATGAGAACGGCATGAAACCGCGTGCTTTCCGATGAGAACGGCATGAGTCAGTACCACATGCGGTGATCCTCGGATAGAACGGAAGCATGACCGCATACCGAATTTCAGGTGAACAGAAAGTTAACGCTCGTCGTCGCGGCCTCGTCATCGCCGGAGCCGCCGCAGCCGCAATCGCCGCGGCGACCCTCGCCCCGGCCACGGCCTCCGCGCTGCCGACCGGCGGCGGCTCGGCCGTCGACACCATCAACGAGCTGCAGTCCCGCGGCTATCACGTCCAGGTCAACACCAGCACCTCCGGACCGCTGTCCGCGTGTTCGGTGACCGACGTGCACGGGCTCACCGGCTCCAACATCGACGGCCGGGGCCAGCGCATCAACTCCGGCCAGTTCGACACCGTGTACGTCAACGTGCAGTGCAGGCCGCAGGGCTAGTCAACCGGTTGCGGCGCAAGCAGATTGGGACAAGCGAAGCGCCGCCGGTAGTCGGACGGATTGACGCCGACAACGCGCCGGAAATGGTGCCGCAGTAGGGTCGCGGTGCCAAATCCGGCCTTGTCGGCCACCCGATCGACATCGAGATCCGTCTCCTCCAGCAGCCTGCGGGCGTAGAGCACGCGCTGATCGGTGACCCACTGCATGGGCGTCCGCCCGGTCTCTTCGACGAAACGGCGCGCGAACGTGCGCCCCGACATGCTCGCCCGTTTGGCCAGGCTGTCCACCGTATGCGGGTGGCGCAGGTTGGTCAGAATCCAATCCAGATGTGGCGCAAAGCCTTCCGAGCACCGCACCGGGATGGGCTGCTCGATGAACTGCCGCTGACCACCGTCGCGCTGCGGCGGCACCACCATGCGGCGCGCGATCTTGTTGGTGATCTCGCTGCCCATCTCGCGCCGCACCAGGTGCAGGCAGGCATCGATACCGGCAGCGGTGCCCGCGCTGGTGATCAGATTTCCGTCGTCGACGAACAGAACGTCACGATCGACGCGGGCCGTGGGATACATGCGGGCCAGCTTGTCCGCGTGCATCCAGTGCGTGGTGCACGCACGGCCGTCGAGCAACCCGGCGGCACCGGCCACGAAAACCCCCGAACAGATGGTCAGGATCATCGAGCCGGAATCCGCGGCGTTACGGATGGCGTCCAGCGCCTCCTGCGGATAGACCGGACCCGCCACCGCCGGAATGGCGACCAGGTCAACGCCCAGGAGCTGGTCGATTCCGTGGTCGGGAATCAGTGAGGCACCGACCGACGTCCGCACGGGCCGCCCGGCCTCCGGCCCGCACACCTTGAAATCGAAGTTCGGCACACCGTCGGCCGACCGGTCGATACCGAACACCTCGCACACCACGCCGAACTCGAACGGCGCCACTCCGTCCATCACCAGGACCGAGACACTCTTGATCATGGCAGTATTTTATCGATTACCGTCCGAACTGCCACTGTTTATTCGATTGCCTCCGACTCGACAATTGATGGCATGAACACCATCCTGACTCTGGTCGCGATGGTCGCGATCATGGTCGCCCCATTCGCACTCGGCGCCATGTTGAGCGCCATCACCCGAAATCCCGGTGCGCGCAATGGTTTCGGCAACTTCAACTGGACCGACGTAGGAGATTCCCGAGACCTGGACCGCGTCGAGCACGACCTTGCCGCCGCGCGTTCCCGATTCGAGTGATCAGACGGACCGGAGAAAATCCTCGACCGCGCGGCGGTAGACCTCGGGTGCGTCGTCGTGCACCAGGTGGCCGGCCCCGGGAACTTCCAAATACGTTGTCGAGTGCCCGATTTCGGCCATCTTGCGCATCTGCCCCGGGGGCGCGACCCCGTTCCCGGCCTCGATGAGCAACGTCGGCACGCGCACGGCGGACCACTGCTGCCAGTAGTCGCGGGTACCCCACTCGGCGGCGATCGCCACCCAGCGGCCCGCCTCGCCGTGCAGCCGCCAGCCGGTCTCGGTGCGATCGAACGCGTCCAGGAAGTACCGTCCGGCGACTGGGCCGAAAAGATCCAGAACCTGCTGCGCCGAATCGAATTCGACGGGCAGGGCATGCGCCCATGGCTCCCAGGCACCGATGGTGAAGCCGACGAAATCCGCTGCCATGTCCTCGACCACCAGCGCGGTGACCAACTCCGGGCGGGCAGCGGCCAGGCACCAGCTGTGCAGGCCACCCATCGAGTGCCCGATCAGCCGCGCGGGGCGCCCCAGCGAGCCGACCGCGTCGGCCAGGTCGGCGACGAACCGTTCAGTGCTGATCGGCTCGGGGTCGTCGATGCCGCGGCCGCGGTGCCACGGCGCGTCGTACGTGTAGACCTCACCCAATTCGGTCAACCAGGGCAACTGCCGGTCCCACGTCGTCCCGCGGCCCATCAATCCGTGCACCAGCACAATCGGCTCGCCGGAGCCGCCCCGGGCGGTGAGCAGGTCGGTCGTCATAGCCCTATATTGCCGCCCATCCTGCCGACTGCGGCAGCGCGGTAACCTGAAGCACATGCCTGTGGTGAAGATCAATGCGATCGAAGTTCCGCCCAACGCCGGCCCGGAATTGGAGAAGCGGTTCGCCAACCGCGCTCACGCAGTGGACGGCCAGCCGGGCTTCCTCGGTTTCCAGCTGCTCCGCCCGGTCAAAGGCGAAAACCGCTACTTCGTGGTGACGCAGTGGGAGTCCGACGAGGCGTTCCAGGCCTGGGCCACCGGCCCGGCCGTCGAGGCCCATGCCGGGCAGCGGGCCAACCCCGTCGCCACCGGCGCGTCACTTCTCGAATTCGAGGTTGTGTTGGACGTTGCTGGTTCCGGCCAGCAGGCATAAGACCCGGACTGCGCTGGCCGCGGCCGGCGCAGTCATCGTCGTCTTAGGTGGCTGTAGCAGCACGCCCGCAGCCGTCGCGCCGCCATCGAGCGCTGCCTACGGCGCGCTGATCGACATGAGCACGCCGCAGGGCATGCGATCGCGCCAGACGATGGACATGCTGAACTCGGACTGGTCCATCGAGCCGGCCGGGGTGAAGACGCTCGCCGCGCCCGACCAGGTGGACGACATCACCTACCGGATGAAGTGGATCTGGTGGGACCGCCCGTTCAAACTCACCGGCATCGACATCGGCGCCGGGCAGTCGACCCTGCACGTCACCAACTCCTACGGCGTGAACCAGGACATCCAGCTGCATGTCGACGGCAAGGGCACCGTCGACCGCATGGAGGTCTCGCTGCGTCCGCCGCCGGTTAAGTCCTGGGCCGACGTCGACGCGGCGATCGCTAAGTCCGGCGCCCACTACTCGTACCAGGTCGCCAAGGTCGTCGACGGCAAGTGTGTCAAGGTCGCCGGCACCAACGTCGACGAGCCGATGCCGCTGGCGTCGATCATGAAAATCTATGTGCTGCTTGCCGTTGCGCGCGCGGTGTCGGCCGGAACCCTCAGCTGGGACGACAAGGTCACCGTCACCGCCGAGGGCAAGAAGCTCGGTTCGGCCGGCATGGACAACCTGGCGCCGGGCACGCAGGTGACGGTCCACGAGGCTGCCCAGCAGATGATCTCGGTCAGCGACAACATGGCCACCGACATGCTGATCAACAAGGTCGGGCCGGCCGCGGTCGACGAGGCGCTCGTGGTCGCCGGACACCATGACCCGGCGAGCCTGACCCCCTACCCGACCATGCACGAGCTGTTCTCCATCGGCTGGGGCAAGCCCGATGTCCGCGATCAGTGGAAGAACGGCGACAAGGCGCAGCGCACGGCACTGTTGCAGCAGGTGAGTTCTCGTCCCTACGAGCCGGATCCGTACCGCACCCGCACGCCGGCATCGAGCATCGGGGCCGAGTGGTACGGCACCGCCGCCGACATCTGCCGCGAACACGTCGCGGTACAGGCCGCCGCTGTCGGGGCCGCCGCGCCGGTCCGGGACATCATGTCGAAGGTCGCCGGCATCGACCTGGACCGCACCAAGTGGCCCTATCTCGGCTCAAAAGGCGGCAACCTGCCGGGCGACCTCGGCTTCAGCTGGTACGCCGTCGACCACACCGGCCAGCCGTGGGTGGTGAACTTCCAGCTGACGTGGCCGACGTTCAAAGGTCAGACCGCCGCGCAGTGGCTGCTGAGCATCATCAAGCAGGCGTTCGATCTGATCCCGGTGCGGTGAGCACGCAGTCGCCACAGCACGCCGCCCGGTCACCGGCCAGCCGGTAGATCAGGCAGCAACTGCGGCGGCGAAACGCCGGCCCTGAGCGCAGCACTCCCCCGTCGACCCTGGGGTCCGCGAGAACAGCGTCGGCCGCTTGTCGTGCCTGCTCGGCCAAGTCGGGCCGGGTCCGGCCGATCTGCTGGGCCGCACTGTTGGCGGCCGACCCGACGTTGCCCCACAACACTTTCGGGCTGACGCCGAATCGCCCGAACGCGTTCGTGAGTACTTCCACTGCGGGCGCGCCCCCGGCCGGCCGCGCGGAGACCGCCAGTGGATAGGGACCGCCCAGCTGGTCCTGCCAGGCCAGGTCGGCCAATGACCACGACACCGGCTCCCCGAGAGCGGCGGTGCCGATCATCGGCGCGATCAGCCGCGCCACCAGCCCCAGGTGCGCGACGGACGCGGCAACGCGAATCTCGGGCTCGCCGTTGCCCATCAGCGCCGACCTGACCTTGTGCACGCGCGCGGTCAGCGCGTCGGGATCGTCGACGAGCTCGGCCATCGGCCGCCACGGCGGCATCGGCGAATCCTGTTGCCGCACAATGGCGAAGAACGGGCCGAACCCGGCCAGGTCGTCAGTCACCGGCGGGCTGTTGAACCAGCCGGCGCGCGGCCTCGGCGACGGCGGCACGCCGGACGGCGGTGGTTTCCGGCGACAGCGGCTGATCGACGATGCGGTCGATACCGAACCCGCCCGCGGCGAGCGCATAGGTCATGTCGTTGAGCAGCACCAGCAGATCCATCGGCCGCCACGATGCGTCGATGATCCCGCTGCGCTGAGCCTCGGCGATCCGGTCCAGCTTGGACTGGAAGATGCGGCGCAGCACGTGGTCACCGAACATCCCGTCGGCGGCCTCCAACTCGATCCAGCGCTGCAGCCGGGCCCCGACCGGGTCGGCCACCATGTAATCGAAGAGCGCGACGGCGTACGCCGGCACATCGTCGGGTTTGAAGATCGCGTCGTACGGCGCGTCCTGAATCCACTGCTCGACGACCGCCTCGAAGAGGTTCTGCTTGCTCTGGAAGTAGCTGTACAGCCGCTCCTTGCTGGCATTGGCTTCGGCGGCAATGCGATTCAGCCGGGCACCAGCAAATCCGAGGGCGGAGAACTCCGCTTTGGCGGCAGCCATGATGCGCTCGCGTGTCGCATGTCCGGCTGCTCTCATAGCATCCGCCAGGGTAACAGCCAGCTACCTCACTGGTCGCGTTCGAGGAGGAAGTAGAACAGCTTGTCGTCGGTGCGCTGCCGCTTGCCGTTCATGATGCCCATGAGGGTGTCGCTGTCGACCCGCTTGAAGTGGTCGAACACCGGCTGCCCGTCGTAGACCATGGTCCCGGTCACCTCGCCGCGAAACTCGATGTCCCACAACGACGCGCCGCCCCGGCTGAGGTCCCTGTTCGAAAACAGTTGCCCCGCTTCGTCGTAGCAGACGATGGGCTCGACGTCGTTGATCGATTTGAAGATCTTGCCGTACCACCGGACCGCCTGCAGCTGGCCGTTCATCTTGTGACCGGTGTCGAACTCGTCGCCTTTCCAGTTGCCGACCATGTCGACGGCGCGGACCGGCTCCAGCGAGGCCCAGATTTCGTCCAACTCGGCGGGATCGACATGAGCCTGGCCCCGCAGTTCAGTGAAACGAGCGCGGGCGGTATCGACGTCCACAGGGACCTCCCAAGTCAGTTGGTTCGGAAACTGACCATAATCCCGAACCAACTGGTTCGGCAAGTCTGAATATTGACGTGCCCAGATATTAATTCAGGTGTGCCCGCCCGAGGACGAGTAGGGCAAATCGGTGCTGCTGTGCCGGTCGACCTGGACGGGACGACCGATGTAGGGAAAGGCCCGCTGCGGACACGCCGGGCGGTCGCAAATCTTGCAGCCCGCACCGATCGGAATCGCGGCCTCGGGGTCGGCCAGGTCGATGCCGGCCGAATAGATCAACTTGTCGGCGTGCGCCAGGTCGCAACCGAGTCCGATGGCGAAACGCTTCCGCGGCCCCCGGAACCGGCTCGGGGCCGACGTCGTCGTGCGTGCGATCCAGAAATACGACCGCCCGTCGGGCATCTGCGCCACCTGGGTGATGAACTCCCCGGGTCTCGCGAAGGCCTGGTGCACCACCCACAGCGGGCAGTTGCCACCCACCCGGGAGAAATGAAAGGCAGTGGCGGACTGACGTTTCGAGATGTTGCCCGCGCTGTCGGTGCGCACGAAGATGAAGGGCACACCCCTGGCTTCGGGGCGCTGCAGCGTCGAGAGCCGATGGCATACGGTCTCGAATCCGACCTCGAACCGGCGGGCCAACTGGTCGATGTCATACCGCAGTTCCTCGGCCGCTGCGAGGAACAGCCGGTACGGCATCAACAGCGCGCCGGCGAAGTAGTTCGCCAACCCGATCTGCGCGACTTCCCTTGCCTCGGCGCTCAGTTGGTCGTCGGCGGCCACCAGCGCCGCGATCAGGTCGGCATACATCAACAGCGCCAGCTGGGTGGCCAGCTGGAATGCGCGCTGCCCCGGGTGGAGCCACCGGGCCACGTAGAGAACGCCGACGTCCTCGCGGTACAAGCGTTTGGCATTGGGCCCCAACACCTCCCCGTCGTCGATGACCACACTGATGCCGAGCTCTGCGGTCAGCAAGTCGGCCAGTTGGGCATCCAAACCGCCGAGCCGCATAGCGAACCGGCCGAACAACGATTCGGCCGCGGCGTCCAGTTCACCGACGTGGTTCTTCCGGTCGTAGAAGAAGTCCCGGACTTCTTCGAACGGCATCGGCTGCGGCAACGGCGCCGACGCGTCGACGGTGGCGCGGGTGTGCATGGCGTCGAGTTCGGTTGTGGCATCGAACAATCGGCGGTTCATGCTGACCAGCATCTGACCGACCGCCGGCATTCTCGCCACCAGTTCCTCGATCTGGCCGGCCGTCGCCGAGGTGTCGGCGAGGATCTCGCGCAGGTCGGAAACCAGCCGCGCGTCCGATTCGGGCGCGAAGTAGTTGGTCGGCAGATCGAAGCGCTCCGCCAAGGTGAGCAGCACCGGTACCGTCACCGGGCGCTGGTCGTTCTCCAGCTGGTTGACGTAGCTCGTCGACAAATCCAGGGCACGCGCCAGCGCGACCTGCGTCAGGCCCTGTTCCTCGCGCAGCCGTCGCAGACGGGCGCCCACGAATGTCTTTGCCACTGCCGCGAGCCTAACCCCCGCGGCTTACACAAAGTTCGCAAACTACAACCACCAAGGACGCAAAATTACGCAAATACAGGGTCTTTCCGGCTCGCGATCAGCTGCGTAGCGTGCGAATCATGCAGACACACGAGGTACGCACCCGACGCAGCGCGGAGGAATTCCCCCGCTCGGAACACCTGGCGTGGAAGATCGCGGAGGTGGCCGCCGATCCGGTCGACGTGACGCCCGAAGTCGAGGCGATGGTCGTCAACCGGATCATCGACAACGCCGCGGTCTCGGCCGCATCGGTGATCCGGCGTCCCGTCACCGTCGCGCGAGCCCAGGCACAGGCGCACCGCACGCCGCGCGGTGCCACGGTATTCGGCATCGAGGGCACCTACTCGCCCGAGTGGGCCGCCTGGGCCAACGGGGTGGCCGTCCGCGAACTCGACTTCCACGACACCTTCCTGGCCGCCGAGTACTCGCATCCGGGGGACAACATCCCGGCCCTGGTCGCGGTGGCCCAGCAGCTCGACGTCCGCGGCGCCGACCTGATCCGCGGCATCGCCACCGCATACGAGGTGCAGATGGACCTGGTCCGGGGAATCTGCCTGCACGAACACAAGATCGACCACGTTGCACACCTCGGCCCGTCCGTCGCCGCCGGCCTCGGCACCATGCTGCGGCTGGACCCCGAGACCATCTATGCCGCCGTCGGCCAGGCGCTGCACCTCACCACCGCCACCCGCCAGTCCCGCAAGGGTCTGATCTCCAGCTGGAAGGCCTACGCCCCAGCGCTGGCCGGCAAGGTCGCGATCGAGGCCGTGGACCGTGCCATGCGCGGTGAAGGCTCCCCCGCCCCCATCTGGGAAGGCGAGGACGGCGTCATCGCCTGGCTGTTGTCCGGGCCCGAGCACACCTATCGGGTGCCGCTGCCCGGCCCCGGTGAACCCAAGCTGGCCATCCTGGACAGCTACACCAAGGAACACAGCGCCGAGTACCAGAGCCAGGCCCCCATCGACCTGGCGCGCCGGATGCGTTCGCGGATCGGCGATGTCGACCAGATCGCCACCATCGTGCTGCACACCAGCCACCACACGCACGTCGTGATCGGCACCGGCTCGAACGATCCGCAAAAGTTCGACCCGGATGCAACACGGGAAACCCTGGATCACTCGGTGATGTACATCTTCGCGGTCGCACTGCAGGACGGTGAGTGGCACCACGAACGGTCGTACGCGCCCGAGCGCGCCCGCCGGCCGGACACCATCGAGCTGTGGCACAAGATCTCGACCGTCGAGGACCCGGAGTGGACCCGGCGCTACCACTCGAATGACCCGGCGGAGAAGGCGTTCGGCGCCCGGGCCGTGGTGACGCTCAAGAGCGGCGAGGTGATCGTCGACGAGCTGGCCGTGGCCGACGCGCACCCGCTCGGCGCGCGTCCGTTCGGGCGTGAGCAGTACCGCGACAAGTTCACCACGCTCGCCGAAGGCGTCGTCGCCCCTGCCGAGCAGGACCGGTTCCTGGCCGTGGTCGACGGCCTTGCGGCCATGAAGCCGGGCAGCCTCGGCGCCCTCAACGTGCGCGTCGACCAGGTCGTGCTGGACAAGGCGCCCACGATCCCGTCGGGGATTTTCCGATGAGCGCCGGCCTGCTCGGCTCGCGGGTCTCGGCCGCCGACAAGCGGGTGGCGTTGCGGGCGGCACTGAATTCCGGCCGGCTGCAACGCTATCCGGGCGCATTCTCGCCACTGGTGGCGAAGCTGGTGTCAGAGATCGGCTTCGAGGGGGTCTACGTCTCGGGCGCGGTGCTGTCGGCCGACCTGGGCCTGCCCGATATCGGGCTGACCACCTTGACCGAGGTGGCCGCCCGCAGCGCCCAGATCGCCGCGGCCACCGACCTGCCCACCCTGGTGGACGCCGACACCGGCTTCGGCGAGCCGATGAGCGCCGCACGCACCATCACGATCCTGGAGGATGCCGGGCTGGCCGGCTGCCATCTGGAGGACCAGGTGAACCCCAAGCGCTGTGGCCACCTCGACGGTAAGGCAGTCGTGCCGGCCACCGAGATGATCAAGCGACTGCGTGCCGCGGTCGCCGCTCGCCGGGACCCCAACTTCGTCATCTGTGCGCGCACCGATGCCGCCGGAATCGAGGGCATCGCCGCGGCCATCGACCGGGCCAAGGCCTACGCCGATGCCGGCGCCGACCTGATCTTCACCGAAGCACTGTCCACCCCAAGGGAATTCGAGCAGTTCCGGGCAGCGGTCGACACTCCCCTGCTGGCCAACATGACCGAGTTCGGCAAGTCGGAACTCGTGACGGCCCAGCGGTTGTCAGACATCGGCTACAACCTGGTGATCTACCCGGTCACCACGCTGCGTCTGGCGATGCACGCGGTCGAGATGGGCCTGCGCGAAATCCACACCGCCGGAACCCAGGCCGGCCTGCTCGGCCAGATGCAACACCGCAGCCGGCTGTACGAGTTGCTGCGCTATGCCGAATACAACCAATTCGATTCCGACATCTTCAATTTCACCCTCCAGGACGTGAAATCATGACCACTCAACCGCCCCACATCCACAAGGGTCTGGCCGGTGTCGTCGTCGACACCACCGCCATCTCCAAAGTCGTGCCCGAGACCAACAGCCTGACCTACCGGGGTTATCCCGTGCAGGATCTGGCGACGCACTGCACGTTCGAGCAGGTGGCCTACCTGCTGTGGCACGGCGAGCTGCCGACCGAACACGAACTCGGGATGTTCTGCCAGCGCGAGCGGGCGTCCCGGCGGATCGACCGGTCGATGTACTCGCTGCTGGCCAAGCTGCCCGAGAGCTGCCACCCGATGGACGTGGTCCGCACCGCGATCAGCTACCTCGGCGCCGAGGATCCGGAAGAGGACGACAGCACGACTCCCGCCAACTACGCCAAGTCACTGCGCATGTTCGCCGTCCTGCCGACGATCGTCGCCGCCGATATCCGCCGACGGCAAGGACTTTCGCCCATCCAGCCGCACAGTCAGCTGGGATACGCCGAGAACTTCCTGAACATGTGCTTCGGATCGGTCCCCGAACCGGCGATCGTCGACGCGTTCTCCCAGTCCATGGTGCTGTATGCCGAGCACAGCTTCAACGCGTCCACGTTCGCCGCCCGGGTGGTGACCTCCACGCAGTCGGACATCTACAGCGCGGTGACCGCCGCCATCGGCGCGCTCAAAGGCTCGCTGCACGGCGGCGCCAACGAGGCCGTCATGCACGACATGCTGGAGATCGGCTCAGCCGAGAATGCCCCGAAGTGGTTGCACGACAAGCTGTCCCGCAAAGAGAAGGTGATGGGCTTCGGGCACCGCGTCTACAAGAACGGTGACTCTCGGGTGCCGACGATGAAGGCTGCGCTCGACCGGGTGGTGGCAGCCCGCGGCGGCCAGCGGTGGCTGGACATCTACACCGTGCTGGAGCGCGAGATGTTCACCGCCACCAGGATCAAGCCGAACCTCGACTTCCCCACCGGACCGGCCTACTACCTCATGGGCTTCGACATCCCGGTCTTCACACCGCTTTTCGTGATGGCCCGCATCGTGGGCTGGACCGCGCACATCATGGAACAAGCGGCGTCCAACGCGCTGATCCGTCCCCTGAGTGAATACTCGGGCCAACCACAACGTTCCATTGCCTGAGCGCGCCATCACCAAAGTCCTCGTCGCCAACCGGGGTGAGATCGCGATCCGGGCCTTCCGGGCGGCCTATGAGCTGGGTATCGCGACGGTGGCGGTATACGCCCACGAGGACCGGAACTCCCCACACCGATTGAAGGCCGACGAGTCCTACCAGATCGGCGAGCCTGGCCATCCCGTTCGGGCTTATCTGTCGGTGCCCGACATCATCCGGGTGGCCCAGCTGTCCGGCGCCGACGCGGTGTACCCGGGATACGGATTCCTCTCGGAGAACCCCCAACTCGCGGCAGCGTGCGCCGCGGCCGGCATCACGTTCGTCGGCCCGAGTGCCGGCGTCCTGGAGTTGACCGGTAACAAGGCCAGCGCCATCGCCGCGGCCCGAACCGCCGGCCTACCGGCGCTCGCATCGTCGGCTCCGTCTGCGTCAGTCAGCGAATTGCTCACGGCCGCAGCCGGTATGGAGTTTCCCCTGTTCGTCAAGGCCGTCTCGGGTGGTGGCGGACGTGGCATGCGGCGGGTGACCGAGCCGGCCGCGCTGGCCGAGGCCATCGCGGCGGCGTCGCGCGAAGCGGAGTCTGCTTTCGGTGACCCGAACGTCTACCTCGAGCAGGCGGTCCTCAACCCCCGCCACATCGAGGTGCAGATACTGGCCGACGGAACCGGCGAGGTGATCCATCTCTTCGAACGGGACTGCAGTGTGCAACGCCGGCACCAGAAGGTGGTCGAGCTGGCCCCCGCCCCGAACCTCACCGACGAACTGCGGAACCGGATCTGTTCTGATGCGGTGACATTCGCGCGCCAGATCGGTTACTTCTGCGCCGGAACCGTCGAGTTCCTGCTCGACGAGCGCGGGCACCATGTGTTCATCGAATGCAATCCGCGCATTCAGGTCGAGCACACGGTGACCGAGGAGATCACCGACGTCGACCTGGTCACCGCCCAGTTGCGGATCGCGGCCGGCCGGTCGTTGGCCGAGCTCGGGCTGAGCCAGGATCGTGTCAGAATCCGTGGCGCCGCCATGCAGTGCCGCATCACCACCGAAGATCCCGCCAACGGTTTCCGTCCCGACACCGGCCGGATCACCGCCTACCGTTCTCCCGGCGGTGCCGGCGTCCGGTTGGACGGCGGCACCAACGTCGGTGCGGAGATCAGCGCCCACTTCGACTCGATGCTGGTCAAACTCACCTGCCGCGGCCACGACTTCGCGACGGCGGTCAGGAGGGCCCGACGCGCCCTCGCGGAGTTCCGCATCCGCGGGGTGTCGACGAACATCCCCTTCCTGCAAGCGGTTCTCGATGATCCGGACTTCGCCGCAGGCAAGGTGTCGACATCGTTCATCGACGAGCGTGCGCAACTGCTGACGGCCCACACTCCAGGGGACCGCGGCACGCGCATCCTCAACTACCTCGCGGATGTCACGGTGAACCAACCGCATGGCGGTCGTCCATCGGCTGTGTATCCACGTGACAAGCTGCCGAAGATCGATCTCGACGGTCCGGCACCGGCGGGCAGCAAGCAGCTGCTGACCGAGCTCGGCCCAGAGCGCTTTGCGGCCGCCCTGCTGGAGTCGCCGCGGCTGTGGGTCACCGACACCACGTTCCGCGACGCCCATCAGTCGCTACTCGCAACTCGAGTGCGTACCTCGGGCCTGGTCAAGGTGGCCCCGTACGTGGCGCGCATGACGCCGCAGCTGCTGTCGGTCGAGTGCTGGGGCGGCGCGACCTACGACGTGGCGCTTCGGTTCCTGAAAGAGGACCCGTGGGAGCGGCTGGCCGCGCTGCGGGAGGCGATGCCCAACATCTGCCTCCAGATGCTGTTGCGCGGCCGGAACACCGTGGGTTACACACCCTATCCGACATCGGTCACGTCGGCGTTCGTACAGGAGGCCACCGCCACCGGCATCGACATCTTCCGGATCTTCGACGCGCTGAACAACGTGGAGTCGATGCGGCCGGCGATCGATGCAGTGCGCGAAACCGGTTCCGCGGTGGCCGAAGTCGCGATGTCCTACACCGGCAACCTCTCCGACCCCGCGGAGACGCTGTACACGCTCGACTACTGGCTAAAGCTGGCCGAGCAGATCGTCGATGCCGGTGCCCACGTGCTGGCAATCAAGGACATGGCCGGTCTGCTGCGACCACCCGCGGCGGCAAAACTCGTGTCGGCGTTGCGATCCCGTTTCGACCTGCCTGTACACGTCCACACCCACGACACCCCGGGTGGACAGCTGGCCACGTACGTCGCGGCCTGGCAGGCCGGTGCCTCTGCAGTCGACGGGGCGGCGGCACCGCTGGCCGGCACCACCAGCCAGCCTGCGCTGTCGTCGATCGTTGCGGCAGCCGCGCACACCGCGCACGACACCGGTCTGTCGTTAGCAAACGTCTGTGAGCTGGAACCGTATTGGGAGGCGTTGCGCCGCGTCTACGCGCCGTTCGAGGCGGGCCTGCCCGCACCGACCGGCCGCGTGTACACCCACGAGATCCCGGGCGGGCAGCTCAGCAATCTGCGTACCCAGGCCGCCGCCCTCGGGCTGGGCGGCCGGTTCGAGGACATCGAAAACGCCTATGCCGGAGCAGATCACGCTCTCGGCAGGCTGGTGAAGGTGACGCCGTCGAGCAAGGTGGTAGGTGATCTTGCGCTGGCGCTCGTCGGCGCCGGGATGAGCGCCGGGGAGTTCGCCGCCGACCCGCACCGCTGCGACATCCCGGATTCGGTGATCGGCTTCCTCCGCGGCGAGCTCGGCGACCCGCCCGGCGGCTGGCCGGAACCCTTGCGCAGCAAGGCCCTTCGCGGAAGGTCCGACACCAGGCCGACGGCAACCCTCACCGTCGAGGACTACGCCGAACTGGCGGAACCCGGTCTTACCCGCCGAGCGGCCCTGAATCGGCTACTCTTCCCCGGTCCGACCCGCGAATTCCGCACGCATCGAGAACAATTCGGCGACACCTCCCGCCTGAGCGCCAACCAGTTCTTCTACGGGCTGCGCCGCGGCGAAGAGCACCGCGTCGAGTTGGAGAAGGGCGTCGAGCTGCTCATCGGTCTCGAGGCCATCTCCGAGCCCGATGACCGCGGCATGCGGACGGTGCTGTGCCTGTTGAACGGTCAGCTACGCCCGATCCTGGTGCGGGACAGGTCGATCGACAGCGCAGTCCGCGCGGTGGAGAAAGCGGACCGCGGCAACCCGGACCACGTTGCGGCGCCGTTCGCCGGCGTCGTGACGATCGGGGTGACCGTTGGCGAGCGGGTGAGCGCCGGCCAAACGGTCGCCACCATCGAGGCGATGAAGATGGAGGCAGCCATCACGTCGCCGAGAGCCGGTACCGTCACGCGGCTCGCGGTGGCGCCCACGGCCAGTGTCGAAGGCAATGACCTGCTGGTGGTGGTCAGCTGACCGTCGTCGTGTTCACGGCACGACGACGAGCTTGCCGTGCACATGGCCCGTCGTGCTCGCCGAGAGCGCGGCACCGACTTCGGTCAGCGGGTACGTCTCGCTGATCGAGACCGCGAGGCGTCCCTGCCCGACAAGCGTCGCGAGTTCGCGAAGGGCGGCGCCCAGTTCGCTTCCGGACCCACCGGCGTGCACCTGGATGCCGGTGTCGGCCTTGTCGAAGGCGACCAGCGTGAGCACGCGGGCCGGATCGCCGGTGAGTTCGATGGACAACGGAATCTCGCCGCGACCGGAGGCGTCGAGAACGGCGTCGACTCCGTCGGGCGCGGCGGCCCGGACCCTGTCGAGCAGACCATCGCCGTAGGTGACCGGCGTCGCGCCGAGCGAACGCAGGTATTCGTGGTTGGATTCACCCGCCGTGCCAATGACGTTGACACCCTGAGCCTTTGCAAGTTGGACGGCGAAGGTACCGACGCCGCCTGCCGCCGCGTGGACGAGCAGGGTGTCACCCGCCTTCACGCCCAGCTTCTTGAGCACCGTATACGCAGTACCGCCCGCGCCTGCCAGCGAGCCCGCCACTTCCCAGCTGACGCCCTCAGGCTTACGGACGAGCTCGGCAGCTTCCGCCAGCGCAAGATCCGCGAACGAACCTGTCGTCGACCGGCCCAGAACCTCGTCGCCAACCGCCCACTCGGTCACCTCGGACCCAACGGCGTCGACGACGCCGGCCACGTCGGACCCCACACCGGCGGGCAGCTCGAGCGGCATCAGTTCGCGCATGTATCCGCCGAGGATCTTCCAGTCGATCGGATTGACGCCCGCGGCACGTACGGCGATTCGCACCTGGGTGGGTCCGGGAGCCGGCGGCTCGACATCGACCACTCGCAAAACCTCAGGTGTGCCGTATTCGGCGAACTGCACTACTCGCGACATCGATTCGTCTCCAATCGGTTTCCGGGCACTGGCCCAGCAAGGTCAAGGCTCGGGCAGCCGGTTTTATTTCAGGTGACGCACCGCGGCGTGACCCCGAGAAGAACTGCGCTCCGGAACCTGGCTCAGGTTCCGGAGCGCAGTCATCGGCGAGCTATCCGGCGCGAACCAACAGTGCCGCCTGCACCATGCGCCGCAGCGACTCGGTCACCTCGTCGGTCTTGCGGGTCTTCAGCCCGCAGTCCGGGTTCACCCAGAGCCGTTCTGCCGGAACGGCATCCAGCGCACGGCGCAGCGATGTCGCCATCTCGCCGGTGGTGGGAACCCGGGGCGAGTGAATGTCGTACACACCGGGGCCGACGCTGTTCGAGAACCCGATGCCGTTGAGGTCGTCGAGGACCTCCATGTGTGAGCGTGCCGCCTCGATCGACGTCACGTCGGCATCGAGATCGGCAATGGCGCCGATCACCTCACCGAACTCCGAATAGCACAGGTGCGTGTGAATCTGCGTGGCGTCGCTGACGCCCGACGTCGAGAGTCGGAACGCGTCGACCGCCCACTGCAGGTAGGCCGCCTTGTCGGCATTGCGCAGCGGCAGCAGCTCTCGCAACGCCGGCTCGTCGACCTGGATGATCGCGATGCCGGCGGACTGCAGATCGACGGTCTCGTCCCGGATGGCCAGCGCCACCTGGTTGGCCGAGTCCGCCAGCGGCTGATCGTCGCGAACGAACGACCAGGCCAGGATCGTCACCGGGCCGGTGAGCATGCCCTTGACGGGCTTGTCGGTCAATGTCTGCGCGTAGGTCGCCCACTCGACCGTCATCGGCTGCCGCCTGGTGACGTCGCCGAAGAGGACCGGCGGGCGCACGCAGCGGCTGCCGTACGACTGCACCCAGCCGTTCTTGGTGGTCAAGAAGCCGTCGAGCTGCTCGGCGAAGTACTGCACCATGTCGTTGCGCTCGGGCTCGCCGTGCACCAGCACATCGAGGCCGAGTTCCTCCTGCAACCGGATCACCGTCTCGACTTCGGATTTCATCCGGCCGATGTAATCGGCCTCGTCGATCTCGCCGGCGACGAACGCCGCCCGGGCCTTGCGGATCTCGACGGTCTGCGGGAACGAACCGATCGTGGTGGTCGGCAGTGCCGGCAGGTGCAGGCGGGCATCTTGTGCCGTACGCCGTTCGGCGGCCGGCCCGCGGCTGATGCCACCGGACAGGACCGTGTCGAGCCGGGCTCGGACGGCGGCGTTGTGCAGTCGCGGGTCGTGCCTGCGTGACGCGACCGTCCGGTTCGATGCCTCGAGCTGCGCGGCCACCGAGCCCCGGCCAGTGCGCAGCGCCGTCGCCAGCGTCGCGACCTCGTCGACTTTCTCGGCACCGAACGCCAGCCAGCCGCGGAGCGCGTCGTCGAGACCGTCCTCGCGCTCGAGCGAGTACGGGACGTGCAGCGTCGAGCACGACGTGGACACAGCCACCGAACGTGCCGACTCCTGCACTGACTCCAGCCGGACCAGTGCGGCCTCCAGGTCTGTGCGCCAGACGTTGCGGCCGTCGACGACGCCGGCCACCAACAGCTTGTCCGCGAGGCCCGGGATGCCGACTGTCGGTTGGTCACCCCCGGCAACGAAATCGACTGCGATACCGTCGATCTGGGTACGGGCCAGCGCCGGCAGCACGTTCCCCGGTTCGCCGAAGTAGGTCGCGACCAGGATCGCCGGACGTTCTGCGGCGCCGGCCAGCACCGCGTAGACGTGCTCGGCCAATTCGGCGGCGTTGGCAGTGCCGTCCAGGATGTCGGTGACCAGGACGGGTTCGTCGATCTGCACCCACTCGGCACCGGCTGCGGCGAGTCGGCCCAGCAGTTCGGCATACAGCGGCACCAGCTCGTCGAGGCGCCCGATGGGCGCCTCGGCGCCGTCGACGGCCTTGCTCAGCGCCAGGAACGTGATCGGCCCGACGATCACCGGCCGGGCCGGAATACCCTGCGCCTGAGCCTCTTTGAGCTCTGCCAGCACCTTGTCCGGATGCAGTGTGAACGTGGTGTCGGGGCCGATCTCCGGGACCAGGTAGTGGTAATTGGTGTCGAACCACTTCGTCATCTCGAGCGGTGCGATGTCCGCCGTCCCGCGAGCCGCCGCGAAATAGCGATCGAGATCATCGGCAATGCCGCCCGCGCGACTCGGCAGGGCGCCGAGCAGTACCGCGGTGTCGAGCATCTGGTCGTAGTAGGAAAACGTATTGACCGGAATGGAATCCAGTCCGGCGGCCGACAACGCGGCGATGGTCTCGCGGCGCAGGCCCGCGGCGATTTCCTCGAGCGCGGCCCGGTCGATCCGGCCCGCCCAATAGCGTTCGACGGCCCGCTTGAGTTCACGGTTCGGACCGATGCGGGGCGCGCCGAGAATGGTTGCGGTGAATGGTGTTGACAACTGACGTCCTTCAAATGCGACGGAAGTGCGCACCGCCCAAGGACATTCATCGAGGACAGCACAAACCGCCCTCGGCGATCAGCCCATTCCACGAGGCGATGCACCGCCGGACGCGGCGCATCCGGCACAGCTGGCAGGTCTTCGGACTCGCAGGCACGCACCCTTCGGGTGCACCTAGTGGCCGTCGCTTCCCAGTCCGATGCGGACCAGTGCGGATGACGGCGGTCGTTCCTGCATACCGCTGCGGGACAGTCCCGGATTCTCACCGGGTTCCCTCTCATGGCGGTTCCCCGCCATTCGACGCCGCAGACACCGAAGCGTCATTGGCAAACCAGCTGCGCCGTGGAGATTACCCTGTCGGGCCCTGTGCCGGGCCCGGACCGCCGCCGTAACCCAACTGCTGTGCGGTGTAGCGGGCGGCGTCGGTGACCGGAACCGCTTGTACCGCAGTGCCGTACGCGCAGATCTCGGTCCACACGTCACCGATCTCGGTGGTGTCGAACCGCATCCCGATGATGGCATTGCCGCCGCGGGCGTGACATTCCTGGAGCAGCCGGCCCATGGCTTCGTTGCGGCTCTCGGCGAGGTTCTTGGTCATGCCCTGCAGCTCGCCGCCGAACATCGCCTTGAACCCGGCGCCCATCTGCGCGAAGGCGTTCCGGGACCGGACGGTGAGGCCGAACACCTCACCGCAGACCCGCTGAATCTCCCACCCGGGCAGGTCATTCGTCGTGACAACCAGCATGCTGCCGCCTTTCTGTGTCGGTATGCCTCGAACTGTAGTGCGCGGCAACCGCAATCGTCAGAGCGCGGCTGCCACGTCCTGTGCCGGTGCGGCCTTCCTGGCGCCACCGAGGTAGCGCTCGACGAGCCCGCCGAACACCAGCCCGATGACCGTCCAGATCAACGCCTGGTCGATCAGCGAGTACCACCGGAACTTCCACAGCAGGTCGGCGTCGAATCCGGGGTAGATCAACTGCCCGGGGGCGTAGACCTTGCCGTCGACGGTGACCGGCGTATCGAAGGTGTTGGTGATCGGCTGCGGCGTCTCGGTGGCGGCGCGCGCGAAGCCGAACTCGCCCGCGTGCTCGACATTGGCGGCCAGATCACCCAGCGACGGCAGCGCCGCCAGCAGACCGCCGTACAGCACGAAGAAGCCGAGCACCGAGATTCCGACGGCACGCGCCCAGCCGACCTTCGCAGACAGCTTGCGCGCGGCGAACACCGCGAGGCCCAGCAGGGCCAGCGACCCCCACACCATTCCCAGGTACAGGAAACCGCGGGCCTCCATGGTGAATTCATGGCCGACAGCGGGCGGGTTCGACGGGTATTTCACGAACGGCAACAGGTACACACCCAGGAAGCCGAAACCGGCGGTGGTCCAGCCCAGCACCTTGGGCCGGACCTGGAACCGGCCGTGCAGTACCAGATACGCGACAGCCACCAGCGCACCCATCGCCACAGAGAACGCGATGATGCCGGTGGCCGCACCGATACCCGACTGGATGGACCGGCTGAACAGCTCGGGCCCGTCCGGCTCGACCGGATGGCCCATGGCCGTGTGGACGGTCGAGAGCACGTTCATGCGGCCGGATTCGTAGTCGATGGCCTTGTCGATGGTGGGTTCAGCAAAAATCCAGGCAAACAGGAACCCCAGAATGCCGGCGATCAGACCGGCGAGGGCTCCGCGCCCGATGACGCGGATTTCCATGAAAGTCCCTTGCGTCAGTGGCAGGGGAAGCCGAGGAAGTGCCGCGAGTCGTGCACCCACTCGTGGACCACGACGGTCTTGCCGAACATCGACATCATGCCCTCGTCGATGCCGACGAGGTAGTACGCCAGCATGGCCAGGAAGATCGTCACGCCCAGCAGCACTGCCACTCGAGTGGCCGAAAGCGCCTTGGTCGATACGCCCGGCTTGGAAACCGCAATACTCGTCATGGTCAAACCTCCTACGGGGTCACGCGCCCCTACATTGTTCGGTTCTGCACGACGGCGAAAGATCTGACTCGCCGCAGAGGGCTCACAGTGGCGCAACCGTGCCGGATTCTCACCGGCTTCCATGCACCGTCGTAACGGGATCAAGATACACCGAACCGTTTCCCGTCCGCGCAGATCCGTAGGGACTTCCCTTATATCCGTGGCACCGCCGGGCGCTTAGCGTCGATCTCGACCCCCTGCACAGCGACGGAAAGGCACTGCGATGTTGTTCGCCACCACGGCCAGATTGGTCTGCACAGTCGCCACCGCCGCCACGCTCGCGGTGGCCGGATGTGGCACCGCCGGCCACAGTTCGAACTCGAGCGCGGGCACGGCCGGAGCGACCGCCGCGGCCGGCAACAGCGGCGCCGGCGACTTCTGCACACTCGACGCGAAGCTGGTCGCCCGCAAGCTGCGCGACATGAACTCGGCATTCGGCAGCGGTGCGGCAAACCAGAGCCAGATCGTCGACGACCTGCTCAAGGACGCGCCCGTTACGCAGGGCGAACTCATCGCCGCGGCGCCCGCCGAACCGCATCGCTACCTCGAAGACCTCGCCGATCCCAACAAGATGGACGCGATGCTCGACAACATGAAGGCGCTCAACGACTGGGCGCTCAAGAACTGCGATGCGAAGTACCGCCCGCTGTTCGAAGAGCACGGGAAACTCGTCGGCTGACCAAACGGAAAAGCCCCCGACGAATCGGGGGCTTTTCACGTTGGCTGACTACTCCGAGGCAGTCGCAGCGGCCTCGGCCAGGTCGGCCGATTCCTTGCGACGGCCGGCGAACGTGAACACCGCATCCTCGGTGTTGTTGCTCGCGCCGTCCCAGTTGTCGACGTCCACGGTGACCAGCTGACCGGGGCCGACCTCCTCGAAGAGAATCTTCTCGGAGAGCTGGTCCTCGATCTCGCGCTGGATGGTCCGACGCAGCGGGCGGGCACCCAGGACCGGATCGAAGCCGCGCTTGGCCAGCAGTGCCTTGGCCTTGTCGGTCAGCTCCATCTCCATGTCCTTGGCCTTGAGCTGCTTGGACACCCGGCCGATCATCAGGTCGACCATCTGGATGATCTCGTCCTGCGTCAGCTGGTGGAACACGATGATGTCGTCGATACGGTTCAGGAACTCCGGGCGGAAGTGCTTCTTCAGCTCGTCGTGCACCTTGAGCTTCATCCGCTCGTAGTTGTTCTCGCCGCCACCCTGGGTGAAGCCGAGGCCAACCGCCTTGCTGATGTCGCTCGTACCGAGGTTCGAGGTGAAGATCAGCACGGTGTTCTTGAAGTCGACAGTGCGACCCTGACCGTCGGTCAGGCGGCCGTCCTCGAGAACCTGCAGGAGGCTGTTGTAGATCTCCTGGTGGGCCTTCTCGATCTCGTCGAACAGCACCACACTGAACGGCTTGCGGCGCACCTTCTCGGTGAGCTGGCCGCCCTCTTCGTAGCCGACGTAGCCCGGAGGGGCACCGAACAGCCGCGACGCGGTGAAGCGGTCGTGGAACTCACCCATGTCGATCTGGATGAGCGCGTCGTCGTCGCCGAACAGGAACTCGGCCAGCGCCTTCGACAGCTCGGTCTTACCGACGCCGGACGGGCCGGCGAAGATGAACGAGCCCGACGGACGCTTCGGGTCCTTCAGGCCGGCGCGGGTACGCCGGATGGCCTTCGAGACCGCCTTGACGGCGTCGACCTGGCCGATGATCCGCTTGTGCAGCTCATCTTCCATGCGCAGCAGACGGGTGGTCTCGGCCTCGGTCAGCTTGAAGACCGGGATGCCGGTCCAGTTGCCCAGGACCTCGGCGATCTGCTCGTCGTCGACCTCGGCGACCACGTCGAGGTCACCCGAACGCCACTGCTTCTCGCGCTCGGCGCGCTGGGCGACCAGCGTCTTCTCCGAGTCGCGCAGCCGGGCTGCCTTCTCGAAGTCCTGCGCGTCGATGGCCGATTCCTTCTCCCGGCGCGCATCGGCGATCTTCTCGTCGAACTCGCGCAGGTCTGGCGGAGCGGTCATCCGGCGGATGCGCATGCGGGCACCGGCCTCGTCGATCAGGTCGATGGCCTTGTCCGGCAGGAACCGGTCGTTGATGTAGCGGTCGGCCAGCGTCGCGGCCGCGACCAGCGCACCGTCGGTGATGGAGACGCGGTGGTGCGCCTCGTAGCGGTCCCGCAGACCCTTGAGGATCTCGATGGTGTGCTCGACGGTCGGCTCACCCACCTGCACCGGCTGGAACCGGCGCTCGAGGGCGGCGTCCTTCTCGATGTACTTGCGGTACTCGTCGAGCGTCGTCGCACCGATGGTCTGCAGCTCGCCACGGGCCAGCTTCGGCTTCAGGATGCTGGCGGCGTCGATGGCGCCCTCGGCGGCACCCGCACCCACGAGCGTGTGCAGCTCGTCGATGAACAGGATGATGTCGCCGCGGGTGTTGATCTCCTTGAGCACCTTCTTCAGGCGCTCTTCGAAGTCACCGCGGTAACGGCTGCCGGCGACCAGCGAACCCAGGTCCAGCGTGTAGAGCTGCTTGTCCTTCAGGGTCTCGGGGACCTCGCCGTGCACGATGGCCTGCGCCAGGCCCTCGACGACGGCGGTCTTACCGACACCGGGCTCACCGATCAGCACCGGGTTGTTCTTGGTGCGGCGGCTCAGCACCTGCATGACCCGCTCGATTTCCTTCTCACGGCCGATGACCGGATCGAGCTTGCCCTCGGCGGCGGCGGCGGTCAGGTTGCGACCGAACTGGTCCAGCACGAGCGACGTCGACGGGTTGCCCGTCTCGCCACCGCGGCCACCGGTACCGGCCTCGGCGGTCTCCTTGCCCTGGTAGCCCGACAGCAGCTGGATGACCTGCTGACGCACGCGGGTCAGCTCCGCACCCAGCTTCACGAGCACCTGGGCGGCGACGCCCTCGCCCTCGCGGATCAGGCCGAGCAGGATGTGCTCGGTGCCGATGTAGTTGTGGCCGAGCTGCAGCGCCTCACGCAGCGACAGCTCGAGCACCTTCTTGGCGCGCGGCGTGAACGGAATGTGGCCCGACGGCGCCTGCTGGCCCTGGCCGATGATCTCCTCGACCTGGCTACGCACACCCTCGAGCGAGATGCCCAGCGATTCCAGCGACTTGGCAGCTACGCCCTCGCCCTCATGGATGAGGCCAAGCAGGATGTGCTCGGTGCCGATGTAGTTGTGGTTGAGCATCCGGGCTTCTTCTTGAGCCAGGACGACGACCCGGCGGGCCCGGTCGGTGAATCTCTCGAACATCGGTGTTACCTGCTCTCCCTCGTAGCGCAGCTCCTGCCACGTCACTTCGCGTGTCGCGACGCTGTGCGCCTACCGTCCACTCTAATGGGCGGCGACCATGCGTGCCCTGCGGTATCCCCTAGCTCGCAAGGCCACTCAGCGCTGCGAAAAGGCCAACGCGCTGCGGCGACGAAACGTTTCCCGGATCGGGCCGACCGGGCTACGCCGAAAGCGAACAGAGAAACTGCGGGCAATCCTGAATTCTGTTGCCCGCGGGCTCAGGTGGCGGCGTGGAACGCGTCGATGATCTCCGCCGGGATACGGCCCCGGCTGGAGACATTGTGGCCGTTGCGGCGCGCCCATTCCCGGATCGCGGCGCTCTGCTCACGGTCGATGGACGCGCGGCCCCGTCCTGTCGCGCCGGTGCTGGCGCGGCCGCGGCGGCGACCACCGACACGACGGCCGGCCTCGACCCATTTCTTCAAATCATTCCGGAGCTTGGTGGCGTTCTTGGTGGTGAGGTCGATCTCGTAGTTCACCCCGTCGAGAGCAAATTCGACCGTCTCATCCGCCGCACCTTCACCGTCGAAATCGTCGACGAGCGTGACAGTCACTTTCTTTGCCATCGGCCCACACTAACCCTTCTGCCTCGGAAAAATGCAG